>JAFDDW010000656.1 GCA_019310665.1 Deltaproteobacteria bacterium | reverse complement strand
ATATTCCTTCCGCATCCAAGCGGATGGGACGGCCCTCTCTGTCATGGCCTTCAACCGTAACAAATTCTGATCGTTTCACATCCGCTCTAAAATCGGGAACACTGAGACAGCCTTCATCCTCGGATATAATCTCACCCTCCCGGGTAATTATTTTAGGATTGACCAGGACATGCAGCACGCGGCTTTCTTCCCGGGGAGAGACATCATATAGCAATACGCTTTTATCCCAGCCCACTTGAATTGCCGCCAGCCCGACACCCGGGGCCGCATACATGGTAGTGGCCATATCGTCGATCATTTCCTGGACCTTCCCGTTGATTTTATCCAACGGTGAGGTCTTTTGGGTCAAAGTTTTATTCGGATAGGTTAAGATGTCAAGTTTGTTCATTTTTAAATTCTTTTCCCTGATAAGAAATCTGGCGTATGTTTACACTGAGAAACATCGTCGATACGAAACCGGCAATGATGACCGGAAAGACCTGGAGGGCATGGTTAGCCAGAGTGAAACCGGCCGCTTCTTTAGCCGTGACGCCAAATAAAGAAAGAGCGAAAACTCCGCCTGCTTCCCAAAGTCCCCACCAGCCGGGAACCGACGGCAGAGAAATAAAAAAGCAAACAATCACCATAACGGTGGTCATTTCAAGATATGTCAGGTTGATGCCCGGACTGCCGAGCGAAAATAAATAATAGGAGAAAGCTGCCAGTCCCCAGATAAGAACGGAGAGAACAGCACAGGATAACATTTTTTTCGGGTATCGAATCAGGGTGAAACCCCCGGCAATGTTTTTCAGTATATTGATGACCGGCTCACAGATTTTTTTTCTAACCGATGACTTAAATTTTTCTCCTGCAAAAAATAACAACTCCGGTGTGTACATAACCACACTGTAAATAATTTTACGGAATTTGCCGATGCTGAACAGTGCGATTCCGACGACTAACAGGGCCCCTAATTTCAGCAAACCACTGAATACAGCTTGCAGCGTTTCCAGGTTCAGCTGATAGGATCCAAAGGTCACATTTTGATCCGGATCTATTTGCAGCATTCCGACGGTTAACATAAACAATAAAAGTAAAATGCAGATGTCGAAAACGCGTTCTGCAACCACAGTCGCCAGGCCGGTGGTAAAAGGTATTTTCTCCTCTTTTTGCAAGATGACCGGGCGGGCCACTTCACCGAGGCGTCCCGGCAGCACACAGTTAATCATAAACCCAATCATCATCGGATGGTAAGCCCGCCAGACACTGATCTTACGCGTTGATTCCAGTATGATACGCCAGCGCCAGGCCCTTAACATAAACGATAAAAACGTAATGGCAACTGCCGGTAGGACCCAAAGATAATTAATCGACCCCAGATAATAGAAAAGTTCCGCCAGGGGAACATTTTTAAAAGCAAAATAGAGCGCTACTGCCGATATAATAATACCCCCGATAAAGGAGGCGGCCATTTTTTTTGTCATTTTGAAAAAAATTCCCGGGCGGCGGCAATATCCTTTTTAATCTGATCAATCAGCGCCGAGATGTTGGAAAATTTTATTTCATCCCGTAAGCGTTTGATAAAATTTACGCGAATCTTTTCTCCATAAATATTATCATTAAAATCCAGAATATGCACTTCAACTGTGAACTCATGATCTTCAAAGGTTGGGCTGTATCCGATGTTGGCAACGCCGTTGTGCTGGTTACCCCTGCATTCCACCGTAACGGCATAGATTCCGGTTTTGGGGCACAGTTCATCATGCAGGTTGATATTGGCGGTCGGAATGCCCAAAAGCTTGCCTCCGCGGTCACGCCCGATCACCACCCGGCCTCTGATCTGGTAATGGCGCCCGAGCATTTTTTCCGCTTCCGTCATATGGCCGTCTATTACCAGTTCTCTGATTTTGGTACTGCTGATTCTATCTGTAAATCCTTTAGACATCTTTATCCAGCCGGCTAGGATGACCTCAAACCCATAATCGGGGCCATAGGATTTCAATAAATCGATGCTGCCTTCCCGGTTTTTACCAAAACTGTAGTCTTCGCCCACCACAATGGCTTTCATGCCGATTTTTTTAACCAGCAGTTCTCTGATAAATTGATCAGCGGACAGGGATGCAAATGCCCTGGTAAAAGGAACACAGATGAGGACATCGATACCGGTGCGCTCAATCAATTCGGCTTTTTGCTCATAAAGCGTAATCAGGGGCGGCTGGCCGTTTTGTTTTAATACCCTGATCGGGTGCGGTTCGAACGTCATGGCGATTGATGTTCCGCCCACGGTTTCGGCGGTTTCGATGACTTCGTGGAACAGGGCCTGATGCCCGATATGAACGCCGTCAAAATTTCCGATGGTAATGACGGCACTTTTAAACGGCGCATGAATTTTGTCGAG
Organism: Deltaproteobacteria bacterium; assembly: GCA_019310665.1. GTDB lineage: Bacteria > Desulfobacterota > Desulfobacteria > Desulfobacterales > JAFDCJ01 > JAFDCJ01. Next base: position 159 of record JAFDDW010000656.1, on the reverse strand, counting down.
ATGGTCAAAAATTTTCATAAAAAATATTCTCTATTCAGTCACTTTTCTGACTTATTTGGAGGCCATCAATAATGGCCTTGACATCAATCATAAAAAGGATATATTTAGTCCGAATATTGGATTAAATCAATCCTTTTCAGCGTGCCGAAGTGGCGGAAT
>JAFDDW010000655.1 GCA_019310665.1 Deltaproteobacteria bacterium | reverse complement strand
TCATCAGTAGAAGAGACAGGAAGGTATCGAGAAAAATCTGCGATGAGATGGAAGATTGGTTGCCGGTTATTAAGTAAAGACGCAATTCAAATCAGAAGGCGCATAAATCTATCAGAAATTTTATTGCCTATCTCTTACAAAAGGATCCATGTATTTGATCCAAACATGGCTATTCGCCCGACGCGAATATGACACATTGTGGTATACATTGTCAAGGAAAAAATCCTGTCAAGAACTCCCCTATAAAACGGCCAAGGAACAGACCCTGCAATCGTTTAACACCGGTTATATCAATAATATTCTTACCGCCAGCCAGGGCAATGTCACCCGGGCCGCCAAACTCTGCGGACTTGAACGCCAGGCGCTGCAGCAGATCATGCGCCGTTACGGGATTAAAGCCGATCCCTTTCGAACGTAGCGGCAGTCTGCCGGACGCCAAAAAAGGTTTAAAGGTTCAGGGTTCAAAGGTTCAAGGTTCATGTTTGAACAACGAACCGCAGAATATCCAACCGCAGAGCACGCGGAGATCGCAGAGATTATTTAAAATTTTCTTTCTCGGCGTTCTCTGCGTGCTCTGCGGTGAACTATTATGTTTCCTGTTCGATCAGACCGGCAGTTTTTCTGCCCGGCGGCTGGAATTCGCTCCCACAAAGGCTATTTCTTTAGAAATTGACCACGGGCTTAAGCGCCACCGGCGGATAAATCTGCCCATGGCCCGGCGGCATGGAGTTATACACCCATTCGATGTCTACGGTTCCCAATTTCATGAATCTGAAACGCTTAAAGCCATGAAAGGTCCCCCGAACCAGGACATCCTCCATACCCATCGTCAGGCCGAACACGGCAACTTCGGTTCCCGGCGGAATCCGGCTAAGTTCTTCTTTGAACGCCAGGGGCGAAAATGTCAGCATTCGGCTATCGGCAGCCTGGCATTGGATCACCGGGATGATAACCGGATAATCATCCGGCCCAATGTAGGCAATAAATTTCAAGGCATCGAGCTGATTGAACAGTTTTTCTGCGAAGGGCGTGAGAATTCTTTCCGCTATACCGGTTTTCGCAGCGCTTTTGGCAAATTTGGTGAGCATGGCAGAAAATACAATTTGGGGCATGGGCAGGCTTTGGCTTTCGGATGTTTCGATAAGATCCAGATAATGAACGGTATTGATACCAAAATAGGTATTGTATCTGAACATGGGAATTTCGTTATAACGCTCATATTCCGGACCCTCTTTTTTGAGATGGGTCCATTCGGCTCTCCCCCGCCACATCTTTTTATCCATTGTCATGATCACAAAGGCAATGTGAGGATTTTGCTGAATATACTGCTTGCTCAATCCCAGGCAGAACTGGCCTAAAGTTATCTGATTGGATTTAGGAGCCATGATGGAAGTAATCAAAGAAATGTGCGGCCGTCCTTCCGGATTGATGCTGGCCACAAGGCCGATCTTTTCCGCGGGTTCAAAGGCCTTCATTTCCTGTTCGTTAAAGGAAGTTTTTGTTTTCATGCTCTTTCTCTTTTGAAAAATAGTTAAAATTAAGCTGCGTCCATGCTCGAATTCACTTCTTTCAATCTCGTTGATCCATTCCAGTGGACGATATCCGGGTTAACACCTGAGTTGCGTGCAACTGCCGCCATTTTCTCCATAAATAATTGACTCAGCAGCTCGCTTTCTTTAAACTCCCAATCCAGACCCAGCCGTAGGTACTTATCTCTGCACAAATTGTTAAAGGCGCACAGCTCCCACCGGCTGACCGAACCGTCAAGGTTGTCGGCCATAAATTGGCCGATCCCTCTGATATTTTCTGCTGAGGCAGTGGCACCGGGAATAACCGGTGTCCTTATCCACAGCTCTTTTGGATAACCTTCAGATTGCATGCATTCCCGAATAACCATCAGGTTTTCGAGAATACGGTGGTTGTCACGGCCGGTAAACTGTCGGTGCTTTTGGGGACTAATTTCTTTGATGTCATAGAGCAAAAGATCCGCATAGGGCAAAATATTGCCCAGCGCCTGTTGGGAGCACATACCGCAGGTATCGACTGCCGTGTGAATGTCATTTTCTTTTAATAATTTTAAAAGGCTGGTGCAAAAGTCAAACTGCAACGTCGGCTCGCCGCCCCCCAGCGTGACACCTCCGCCCGACTTTTCGAAATAGGTTTGGTCTTTGACGACTTCTGAGTATAAATCTTCCAGATGCCATGGTTGTCCCAACAGCTCCAGGGCAGTCGAGGGACACTCCTCGGCACAGATGCCGCAGCCGGTACATTGGCTGCGATCAATGGTATGGCCGTTCCGTGAAAAAGATAACGCACCTTCCGGACAGACCTCCAGACAGGTTTTACAGCCGATACAGCGATTGCCGATCCAGTGGATCTGGGGGCGGGCGGAAATGCTTTCGGGATTGTGACACCAGGTGCATTTAAGGCTGCAGCCCTTAAAAAAAACCGTTGTGCGGATACCTGGACCGTCTTCGGTGGACATGCGCTGGATTTCCAGGATGGTTGCTTTCATATTCTCATGCTGCATTATTAATTA
>JAFDDW010000654.1 GCA_019310665.1 Deltaproteobacteria bacterium | reverse complement strand
ACACTCGCTGAACCGACCGGCGCCACTAATTAAAATCACGGTTTTGAGAGAAGCATAGTCCCATTATTTTGAATTTGTCTTTTTGGTCATTGGTTATTATTTGTGATTTGTGATTTGTGATTTGTTATTTCCGGCTTATCCGGGTTAGAATTTAGTGATTCCTCATTGTTTTACAATTCATGGAAAAGTTCATCCAGGCAACTTATCAGTGCATCAATTTCCTCTTTTTTTATAATCAGAGGGGGAATGAAGCGTAAAATATTTTCCTGAATGCAATTAATTAAGAAACCACGCTGCAGGCACTGGTTCACCAGTGATCCGCCATTGATGTTCAGCCTTATGCCGAGCAGCAGCCCCATGCCCCGCACATCAACAATGACGGCATGTCGCTCTTTTAACCATAGAAGCTTTTCCTTAAAATACTCGCCAGCCTCATGTCCCTGGCTGATTACGTTGCCCTGGACAAGGGTTTTGCAAACCTCGAGAGCCGCCGAATGTCGATGCATGCGTTCCCGGTCCAAAGGCTTCGGCCACCTGCTCTTTGGCCATCATGGCCCCGATGGGCAACCCGTTGGCCAGCGCTTTGGCCAGGGTCATAATATCGGGTTCAACTCCAAAATGCTCATAGGCAAAAAGTCTGCCCGTCCGTCCCATACCGGTTTGGATTTCATCAAATATCAACAGCACACCGGTTTGATCACAAATCTGCCGCACGGCTTTTAAATATCCGGAATCCGGACAGCGTACGCCGCCCTCCCCCTGGATAGGTTCAATCATAACCGCACAGGTGCTTGAATCGATTTTTGTGCGCAGGGCCTCAGGGTCATTGAAGGGTATATAATCGAACCCTTCGAGAACGGGTTCAAACCCTTTCTTAATTTTGTCCTGGCCGGTAGCAGAAAGCGTTGCCATGGTTCGCCCGTGAAACGATTGTTCCATGGTAATAATTCTGAAACGCTGGCTTTCACCGCGTTCGTTAAAAAATTTACGGGCCAGTTTTATGGCTGCCTCATTGGCTTCAGCACCACTGTTGCAGAAAAAAGCGCGGTCGGCAAAACTGTGCTGAACCAACCAGTCGGCTAATTCGACTTGCGGAATGGTGTAGTAAAGGTTGGATACATGCCAAAGCGTTTGGGCCTGAGAAGACAGCGCTTGCGCGATCCCGGCATGGGAATGGCCCAGGTTGCACACCGCAATACCAGCCACAAAATCGGTGTATCTGCGACCGTCCGTATCAAACAGTGTGCAGCCACTGCCCTTTGAAAGTACAACCGGAAACCGTTTATAGGTTTTGGCAATCACCCGGTCGGCCTGCTCCATAATCTCAGATGTCATCCCCTACCCTCCAATCAAATTCAAGCATTGGATGCCTTTGTCCTGATATTTTATAGTTACTATAAAATATAACGACTCAAGTCCTCATCATCCTTAATTTCTTTTAATTTGTCTTCTACATAGACTTTATCAATAGTTATCCGCTCTTCCTTCATATCCGGAGCATCAAAGAGGATGTCTTCGAGCAGGCACTCCATGAGGGTGTGCAGCCTGCGTGCCCCGATATTCTCTGTGCGATCGTTTACTTCTTGCGCCATTCTGGCTATTTCGGAGACAGCGTCATCTTCAAAGACGACATCGATACCTTCGGTCCTCAGCAGGGCCATGTATTGCAGCAACAGGGCATTTCTGGGCTCGGTCAGAATTCTGACAAACTCACTTTGACCCAGCGAATTCAGCTCGACCCGGATCGGAAACCGACCCTGCAGCTCCGGTATCAAATCCGACGGTTTGACCGTATGAAAAGCGCCTGATCCGATAAATAATATATGATCCGTTTTAACCGGTCCGTATTTAGTGTTAACGGTGGTGCCCTCTACAATGGGCAGAAGATCTCTTTGCACGCCCTCGCGTGAAACATCAGGGCCCCGGGTACCGTTTTTCCCGGCTATCTTATCTATCTCGTCCAGAAATATAATTCCCGATTGCTCAACTCTGGCAATGGCTTCTTTAACAACTTTGTCCATATCCACCAGGCCCTGGGCCTCTTCCTGGGCCATCATTTCAAGGGCTTCAGGGACCTTCACCCGCCGGCGTTTGGTACTTTTCGGGAACATACCGCCCAGCATATCCTTAAAATTTATCCCCATTTCTTCCATCCCGACATTGGAGAAAATTTCCACCGTGGGCATGCTGCGATCGGCAACATCAAAATCCACATAGCGGTTGTCGAGTTTGCCCTTTCGCAGCATGCTGCGCAGCTTTTCCCTGGTTGAGGAGGATTCATCGCTGCTGGGGGTCACGAGCTCAAACGGGACCTCTTTGGACCCTTCGCTCTTAACCGCTGGCTGGGGGTCTGATTTGGGCAGCAAAAGATCAAGCATTCGTTCTTCGGCAATTTGCCAGGCCTTATCCTGTACGTCCTCCTGGGCCCGGACTTTGAATGAGTTTATGGTGAGTTCCACCAGGTCTCTCACCATGGACTCAACGTCACGACCGACATATCCGACCTCGGTGAATTTGGATGCTTCAACTTTGCTAAAAGGAGAATCGGTAAGTTTGGAAAGTCGGCGTGCGATTTCTGTTTTACCGACGCCGGTCGGCCCGATCAGGATAATATTCTTCGGTGCGATTTCATCACGAAGCTCTTCCGGGACCTGCTGCCGCCGCCACCTGTTTCTTAACGCCACGGCAACAGAACGTTTGGCCTTATCCTGACCGATGATATATTTATCAAGCTCTTTTACTATTTCTGATGGTTTGAGGTTGCTCATTGCACGATCCTTACGCGCTCCCATATTTAATAATTCTAGCAGTATTTGCTTTCAAGCGCACACGATGTTTACTTATCGTTCCAGTATTTCAACATTCCAGTTACACCCTTATACGATATGAGAACAGCTAATGGTAGTTAATCAAAGTTCTTCTATGGTAATTCTCTCGTTAGTGTAAATACATATGGATGCAGCAATCTTCATGGCCTTTTGCACGATGCTGCGCACATCAAGCTCGGTATTTTCAATCAAGGCCGTC
>JAFDDW010000653.1 GCA_019310665.1 Deltaproteobacteria bacterium | reverse complement strand
CCCGCATCATGATCCTGTATCCGCTGGTTTGTACCGTGGTATTTTTTATGCCGATCGCAGTCGGCGTTCTCGGCCGGCTTTCCTTTCCCGGGCTCGTTGGCAAACAGGCCGACCGGATTTTACCCCTGGTGCTGACCTCGATCTCTGGTGATTTTATGGCAGCTCTGGTAATCGCGGCCGGACTGGCGGCCCTAATGTCGACCATGGACTCTCAGCTGTTGACCCTGAGCTCGATTTTCACCCGGGATGTGTTACCCCTGGTTAAAAAATCCCAAAGCGAAACCAGTGTTGCCGGCCGTGTTTTTGTGATTCTGCTGAGTCTGACCGGTCTTGCGCTGGCCTATAAACCGCCGGCTACGATTCTTCAGATTGCCACCCAGACCTTTACCGGTCTGGCGGTTTTATTTCCGACGGTCATCTTCGGACTCTATTTCAAACGGGTCTATTCCCTGGCCGCCATTCTTTCGATACTCTGCGGTGAAGGTGCTCTGATAGGTTTTTATATTAAATTACTGGCAACAAATACCTTTCTGTCGGTCATCTGGGTGATGATGATCACCTTTGCCGTCTACTTGATAACTCACGCAATAATGTTATGGCGGGAAAGCGCCTTGCAAATTCACCTGCGGCAATGGTTATACGACCGTTATGTCTGGATTCTTCTGGGGATTTTTATTTTGGCCATGGATTTCTGGGCCTGGGGAAAAACCGACCCGCTGTTCTGGGGAATTCCGCTGTGGGTCGGATATTTCGTCGTTCTGTCTGCGCTGCAGACGATCGTGATGGTATCTTTAATGCGAAGGGAATTTAATCGGCAATATTTACCTGCGAAACACCATCGCTCCGGCGGTTAACCCGGCCCCGAAAGCATCGGTTAGGCGAAATATATTTAAACATGCTTGACAGCTCAGAACCAATTAGCCTTTTTGTAATTTTGAAAAACATTGGCTTTCTTTTGAAAAATGCCCCATTTGCAGCCAAAAAAGCAGAGGAACATATCAAAAATTCAATCAATATTGCCAAAGAAATTGGAGCAAGTGGCTTCTTAGGACCGGCCTATCTGAGCCTGGGCACCTGCATAATCTAAAAAGGAGAACAAAAAAAGAGAAAAAATGCATTTCAAAAGCTATTCAACACTTTGAACAATGTGAGGCGGAGGTTTATCTTAAACAGGCCAAGGACGACTTGCATCCTTGAGAGGAATGTAAAGATTTAATTCCCTTTTTTATACCATATATTGTGTTCCAATGTCATATCTTAAAAGCTGCGATACCGGCAAAGGCTTCTACGCAGTTTTAAAACCTGTAGTAATTCCAACGAATCAAAGGTTTTTCAGTCCTTAAAAAAACTTGTGATCAAAATCGTATCTCAACCCAGGAGGGTGAATCTTTTCGCATAGATTTGCCCTTTTTCTTTGCTAAAAGTTTACTATTTTGGTGCCCACGGTTTGACAGCAAATGTAAAATTGAGATAGGTTGCATGTCAGAAAAAATAGGTAAATCTTGACCCCAGCCGATTTTTCCCAAATCCGAAAAATAATTTGAACAAATCCTATGCAGGCTTTGCATTTTGGAAACAAAAAACTATTTAACATTCCTTCAGGCTTACCGAGGCTGTGAATGGACAATAAAGGAGGCAGAAAATGAGTGATCATTATCGACGCAAATCACCGGTTACGGGCGCCACATACGACCCCAAGAAAGCTACCAATTATAGCGAAATTCCCACATTCATGCGGACGCCACTGGCTTCGGATCTCTCCGAATTAGACATTGCTCTGGTCGGCGTTCCGTTCGATCTTGGAGTTACCAACCGCCCGGGCGCCCGTCACGGGCCCCGCGAAATCCGTAATATGTCCACCATTACACGTACCATTCATCCGGTTACGCGCATCAATCCTTACGAGCTGTGCCGAGTGGCAGACGTTGGCGATGTGCGCTTTAAAAATGTCTATCACCTTGAAGAAGCCATTCAAGATATTGAATCATTCTTTCGACACTTTCATGCTGTTGGCGTTGTCCCTCTGTCTGCAGGCGGCGACCACTCGATTACCTACCCTATTTTGAAGGCTATCGCTGCCGATGAACCGGTTGGTTTGGTACATATCGACGCTCATACCGATACATGGGATACGCTTCTGGGTTCCAACGTTCAACACGGCGCCCCGTTTCGCAGGTCCGTTGAAGGCGGTTACCTTGATCCCAGGAGAACGGTGCAAATAGGAATCCGCGGCGCTATGGGCAATACAGAAGGGTGGGATTATTCCCTTGAAAAAGGAATGCGGGTGATCTTTATGGATGAAGTGGACAGGTCGGGTATTGATGGGGTGATTGCCGAAGCACGACGCGTGGTAGGAAATGGGCCAACCTATATTTCCTTTGATGTTGACGGTATCGACCCGGCTTATACGCCCGGAACCGGTACTCCTGAGATCGGCGGCTTGACCACACGCGAAGCCCTTTCGCTGTTACGCGGTTTGCGTGGACTTAATTTTATCGGCGGCGATGTAGTGGAAGTGTCCCCACCCTTTGACCCCTCAGGGAAC
>JAFDDW010000652.1 GCA_019310665.1 Deltaproteobacteria bacterium | reverse complement strand
AGCTGAGTGATCTGGACATCTCTGTCAAGAGTCATATGAGTTCTCTGGATGATGAAGCCGTTGCCAGAATACAGATGATGATTTCCGGCAAAAATAAAGAAACGGTTGAGGAAATACGCATAAAATCGACCGTTATACGCAGACGCCGGAAAAAAGTGCCGGCCGAGCCGGAAGGAGTTGCCGCCGCCGAAGAACCTGCGCCAGAAGTCCCCGAAGAAGCAACGGCTGAAAAAGAAGCCGACGACGAACAAGAGGCACCGGAGTCCGTGGACGTCAAAGCCGCTGAAGAAAAGCCTGCAGATACGACGGCCGAAGCAGCCAGGCCGGTTGATCTTAAGGAAAAGAAACCCAAAAAGGCTGTTAAAAAAGTTAAAAAGCAAGAGGCGGCCAAGATCATCCAGATGCCGGTAAAACCGGTGGCAAAGCCGCCGGGAAAGAAAACCGCCAAGGATGCTAAAGCAAAGGTTCGAAGACTTCCATCCCGTGCTAAGAATGAAGTCAGGCCCGCTGCCCCGCCTAAGGATCCGGCGGTCAAGGAAGGCAAGAAAAAGAAGTGGGACAAAAAGCCCGATGAGGATGACCGAGCTAAAAGATTCTTAAAAAAGAAAATCTCATTTCGCAAAAAATCAGTGGTAGAAGGCCAAGACCTCTATGATACCGGTTACAAAGGCCGTAAGCCCCGTAAAGGGGCCAAAGCAAAAACAGCTGGCCGGGGACAAAAAACTCAAGTTACAATTGCCAAGGCCATCAAACGCCGCATCAAGGTCGATGATGCGATTATTATTTCTGAGCTGGCCAAGCGCATGGGGATTAAAGCCAATGAAATGATAAAAACCCTTATGGGCATGGACGTCATGGCCACCGTTAATCAGAGCATCGACTATGACACGGCAGTCCTGGTGGCGTCCGAATTTGATTACGAAGTGGAGCACGCTGCATTCGAAGAAGAAGCGGTATTAAAACAGGTAACCGATGACCCGGACAAATTGCAGGAAAGGCCGCCGGTGGTTACCATCATGGGCCATGTTGACCACGGCAAAACCTCCCTTCTGGATGTTATCCGCAAAACCAGGATAACCGAAACCGAGGCCGGTGGAATTACGCAACACATCGGCGCCTACCACGTCACCACCGATAGAGGCCAAATCGCCTTTTTGGATACCCCGGGTCATGAAGCGTTCACGGCCATGCGTTCCCGCGGTGCAAAAATTACCGATCTGGTGGTTCTGGTTGTCGCTGCCGACGACGGTGTCATGCCCCAGACCCTGGAGGCCATCAACCATTCAAAGGCAGCCAATGTTCCGATTATCGTGGTCGTCAACAAAATCGACAAGGCCAACGCGGACCCTGATCGGGTTAAGCGAGAGCTGGCCGAAAACGGATTAACCCCTGAGGATTGGGGCGGTGACACCATCTTTGTCAATGTTTCGGCCAAGGAAAATGTGGGCATCGACGAGCTGCTTGAAATGATTTCGTTACAGTCGGAAGTTTTAGAATTGAAAGCCAACGCGGACAAGCTGGCTTACGGGCATGTGGTCGAATCCCAAATTGATTCCGGCCGGGGGCCGGTCGCAACCGTACTCGTGCAGGACGGTACCCTGCGAAATGGCGATGCGCTTGTATGCGGCATTCATTTCGGAAAGGTCCGTGCCCTGCTGGACGACCGCGGATCACAGGTGGAAAGCGCCGGCCCTTCAATCCCGGTTGAAGTATTGGGCTTATCGGGCGTACCTATGGCCGGGGATGAATTTATTGTCCTGGCTGATGAAAAAAGTGCCAAACAGATCAGCGAGCACCGTATCCAAAGGCAGCGATCAAAGGAATTGGCCCAGACCAATCGGCTCAGTTTGGAAAAACTCTATGAGCAGATACAGCAGGGTGAGGTCAAGGATCTCAATCTTATTATTAAAGCCGACGTGCACGGCTCGATCGAAGCCCTGGGTGAGGCCTTAATCAAGCTTTCCAATGAGGAAGTAAAAGTTAAGGTGGTGCATTCTGCCACCGGAACCATCTCCGAGTCCGACATTTCCCTGGCGGCGGTATCCCGTGCGATCATCATTGGATTTAACGTGCGGCCGACACCGAAAGTTCAGGCCTTTGCCGGTGAAGAAAATATTGATATGCGTCTTTATAATGTCATTTACGATGTCATCAACGATGTCAAAGGCGCCATGGTGGGACTGATGAACTCCACTTATAAAGAACATGTTGTGGGTACCGCGGAAGTTCGCGAGGTTTATCAGATACCCAAGGTGGGTGCCATTGCCGGCAGTTATGTTACCGATGGAAAGATTGAACGGGGACAAAGTATCCGCGTGGTTCGAGACGGCGTGGTAATATACGAAGGTAAAAACGCTTCCCTGCGGCGATTTAAAGATGACGCCAAAGAAGTACAGGCCGGTTATGAATGCGGCATCGGGGTTGAAAATTTCAATGATATTAAAGTCGGCGATGTCCTCGAGTGTTATTATCTGGAGGAAATCCGACCGACAATAGAATAGATAATGAATGTTTGAGGTTGGAGGTTGGAGGCAACATAATAAGGTTT
>JAFDDW010000032.1 GCA_019310665.1 Deltaproteobacteria bacterium | reverse complement strand
GCTCTGGTGAATACGGGTGACACCCCGCTCCACAAATTCGCGGTTGATATCCCGCAGGTAAACCTTATATCCGGCGATAAGAGCGACTTCAGCGATACCATGCCCCATATCACCAGCACCTATAACCGCCACGGTCTTGATAGATTCAATGTTCATAGTTGTCTCCTTTAACTATTACCTGAATTTTAGAGCAACAATCATCGCTCCAAGTCCATTGCGGTAACTGGATCTCGAACTTCACCGAGGACTATTTGCATGCAAAATTCAGGTATTACTTGAATAATTTTAAAAAACGTGTAGTTTGTTGCATGAAAATCGTGTATTTTAGTACACACAAATACTACTAATAATATTATAAATATTTTGTCAATAATATTTTTATACTTTTTTTATTGACAGTTTCAATGATTCTAAACTATGTGATTAACGATTATCCATAAAAAGAAAAAATATACCTTCACTCCTTAGCATTCAATCCGAGGAAACAATGAAAATTAGCGAACTGGTTAAACGAACAGGCGTTCCGAAAGAAACCATCCATTTTTATATCCGCGAAGGCCTCCTTCGAAAACCACGCAAATCCGGTGTAAATTCAGCTGAGTATAACGAGAGTTATATTCATCAAATTCAGCTCATCAAAGATCTCAGGGACAATTATTATCTGCCGATTCCTGAAATTAAAAAAATTATCAAGAACTTCAAAAAGCAGTCGCCGTCAGACAGGGCCATTTCCAAATTTTACAGTAAATTTTTCCGGCCGGCTGATCGCTTGCTCACTGAAGAAATCATCGGCCAAGACGCTTTTTGCAATGCCACAGGATTGGAGATTGAATGGCTGAACAAAGCGAAAGAATGGCGGGTTATCACCCCTGAAAAACGTAAGGGCGTCACCGTTTATTCAGTTGATGACGTGGCCATCGGCCGGTTGATGGTAGACATGGGCCGCCTGGGTTTCGGCCCCAAAGATGGACATGATCCGGAGGATTTAAGTTATATTTCCGATTTTGTGAGAGAATTTGTGGTTAAGGCTTTTAAAAAATATTATCAGAACAACCTCGAGAAGTTGTCTTCCGCCGACTCGGTGGAAAAGGGAAATCAATTTCACGAACTCATCAGCCTGTTTTTTTATCATTTATATCGTAAATTTGCCCGAGAAGCATCCAGAAAACTGTTAGAATCAGGTCAGACCGGTATCGAAGATAAAAACTGAGTCCATCCGATTGGACAAGAGCACCATCCGCGACCCTATATCAGCTGAAAAGAAGCAGATGATCAAACTGGCTCCAAATATTTATTACCTCAAAGGAGAGAATCAGTCACGATTCCCCTATTGTGCCTGCCTTTACTTAAAAGGCCAGAAACTTCGGGTGTTAATAGATGCCGGGATGGGGCCTAAAAATATGGCACCGGTGAAGGAATTGGGCATTGATTTGCTGATCCTTACTCACTGCCATATCGACCACCGATTAACCCGGACGGAAATTTTGAATGTTCCGGTGTGGTGTCATGAAAAAGAAGAAATATTTTTCCAGGACCGAGAGCACTTTTTTACTGCCATGGGTTTAAAAAGAAGCGGTCTGAACCTGTCCGGACTTTTTGACTTTGCCAACGGGATGTTCGACACTGAAATTAGCCATCGGTTGACCGATGGAGAACGCATTGAACTGGGGGGTATAACTCTGGAAACCATCCATACGCCCGGACACACGCCCGGTCACATTGCGTTTTTCATTCCGGAACATGATTTACTCTTCTCGGGAGACATCGATTTAACGCCTTTCGGACCATTCTATGGGCATGATTTTGCTGACATCGACGATTTTCTTGCTTCAATTGAGAAGCTAAAGCAGGTAAAGGCCAAAATGGTGATCAGCGGACATGCCGGCCCGTTTAATGGCAATTTGCCTGAAAGATTCAGAGAATATGGAGAGGTTATCCACAGCAGAGATCGTCTGTTGCTGGAAAAATTAAGCCAGCCAAAATCCATCGAAGAGTTTAAAGGCGGCAATCTCTTCTATAAAACCTACCCGGACTTTCCGGAATTGATTCGTTGGTTTGAGTTGGTTCATATTGAGAAGCATCTAACGAGATTAAAAACCATGGAAAAAGTCCGGCAGGAAAATGATAAGTGGATAAGAGCATAGGGCATAGAGCAAAGCGCATAGAAGAGCAGAGAGCATAGGGCAGAGCGCATAGAAGAGCATAGAGCAGAGCGCATAGCATATGCATTTCTTCATTGTGGGAGCGGTTTTGGCTCGTCTGAGCTTGTCGAAGGCCATCCGCGATTAAAATGGATTAATTAGGAGAAAAACATGAGCAATGAAAGTATCAATCAGACCGATGGTGATGTTAAAATCGTCCGCACCACATCCACCTTTGACTGCGGCGGGCGATGCCCCCTTAAGCTGCACGTAAAGGACAACCGAATTCTGAGGGTGGAAGGCGACGATATTGCCGAACCGGAACAGCTCAGGACCTGTCTGCGTTGCCGGGCCCTCCGGCAGTATGTCCACCATCCGCAACGGCTGATGTTTCCGCAAAAACGCATTGGTGAGCGCGGTGAAGGTAAATTCGAGCGAATTTCGTGGGATGAAGCCCTGGAAATGCTGGCCGGCCAATTGACGCGTGTAAAGGAAACCTACGGCAACGAGGGTATCTTTCTGGCTACGGGCGGAGGGTACCTTGCCGGCCTGCACAACGGGGGGTTCGCGGCACAGCGTCTGATGAATCAGTTCGGCGGATGCGTTACCCATTACGGCAACATTTCTTCCGAGGGTGCCGTCTGGGCATCTTTGACCCAATACGGGTCCGTCATGGTCGGCCACAGCCGCGAAGACATGCTCAATTCCAATCTGGTCATTTTGTGGGGCTGGGACCCGGCCAGAATGATATCGGGCACCAACACCATGTATCATGTCATCAAAGCCCGCGAAAACGGGGCCAGAGTGATTGCCGTCGACCCCCGTTACCACGACACGGCCGCCACCGTGGCCGACGAATGGATTCCGATCCGGCCCGGCACGGATACGGCCATGATGGTGGCCATGGCAAACGTTATGATCAGGGAAAACCTGCACGATCAGACCTTCCTGGACAAATACACCGTCGGGTTTGGCAAATTCAAAGAATATGTTCTCGGGCAGGAAGACGGCGTCGATAAAACCCCCCGGTGGGCGGCTGAGATCTGTGGTGTGGATGCCGAGACCATTGTAAGTCTGGCCCGCGAATATGCCGGCACTAAACCCGCTGCCCTGATTGAGCGCCATGACCGGCAACGTCGGCCGTCCGGGCGGCAGCGCCTGCGGCGGGTTGATGGGCATCCCGGTCGGCCACATGTTTCGCATGTCGGCCATCCCGCCCGGAAAAAATCCCTTTGAAATGGACGGTCCCAATGTTAAAGGGACCCTTGATATCCGTATGCGGGTGATCAAACGGGTGCACATCAACAAAATTTTTGAAGCCCTCCTGGAAGGAAAACAGGGCGGATACCCGGCCGACATCAAACTGATGTGGTCCATGTGCAATAATTATTTAAATCAGACCGGCAACAGCAATAAAGCCGCCCGGGCCCTGCAGAAGCTCGAATTTCTCTGTGTTAACGAACTTTTCATGACTGCCCAGGCACGTTACGCCGATCTACTGCTGCCGGTAACCTCCGCAGCAGAGCGCAGTGACCTGACCCGACCCTGGCCGTCCGGACCTTATTTTACCTTTATGAACCGCGCACTGGAACCGCTGGGCGAGTGCAAATCCGACCTCGACATCGTCAGTGAACTGGCGGAGCGACTTGGTATTGACGGATTTAATCCGCACACGGAAGAAGAATGGCTGAAAATGTTTGTGGATCTAAACCCCGAATATCAGCAGCATATCAAAGACTACGATAAATTCAGGGAAGACGGGATTCACCGGGTAAAACTGGATGAACCCATCATCGCCTTCAAGGAACAGATCGACGATATTGAAAATGACCCCTTCCCTACCCCGTCGGGAAAAATCGAAATTTTCTCCCAGCGCGTGGCGGACTTGAACAAGCCGGATACGCCGCCGATTCCGAAGTACATGCCGACACCGGAAGACCGCAATGATCCTTTGTTTGAGAAATACCCGCTGCAACTGCTCACTCCCCATCCTAAAAACAGGGTTCACTCGGAACTTTACCTGGTGCCCTGGCTGCGGGAAGTCGATGAGCACCGGGCCTGGATCAATCCGGTAGACGCTGAACCTCGAGGTATAAAAGATGGTGATGAACTATTTGTCTTCAACGACCGCGGCAAGGTTGCCATTAAAGCCTGGATTACCGAAAGAATTATCCCCGGAGTGGTCTGCATCTTCGAAGGCGCCTGGTACAACCCGGACAAAGACGGCGTCGATCGCGGCGCCTGTGCCAACACACTGACGAAGGATGCCTATTCGGGCGGGGGTGCAGCGGTGTTGAATACCAGCCTTGTGCAAATCGAAAAGGCTAATTGAAATTTAACCGCAGAGCACGCAGAGACCGCAGAGATTATATCCGCTATGCCGCGGCACCAAGATATTTTTTTCAGTTTTAGTTTATCTGGCGCAGCCAGCCGATTATTTGGTTTTCTCAGCGCTCTCAGCGAACTCTGCGGTGAACTAATTAATAAAAAATGGAGACGAACAATGCAGATAGGATTCTACTTCGATCAGACCAGATGCACCGGCTGCAGTGCCTGCCGCGTGGCCTGCAAGGACTGGAACGACATTCCGGCCGGGCCGGAGAACTGGATGCGGGTGCTCTACACTGAAAAAGGCAAATTCCCGAAACCATTTGTCAGCTATATGATTGCTCCCTGCTGGCACTGCGCCGAACCGGTGTGTGCCGCAGCCTGCCCGGTGGATGCAATAGAAAAGCGGGAAGCGGATGGAATTGTTCTGGTTGACAGTCAAATCTGTGTGGGCAATGAAGAATGCGATGAAAAATGTCTCAAAGCTTGCCCCTACGATGCCCCTCAATTTGGACCGGAAAAAGGCGCTAAAATGCGAAA
Organism: Deltaproteobacteria bacterium; assembly: GCA_019310665.1. Lineage (GTDB taxonomy): Bacteria > Desulfobacterota > Desulfobacteria > Desulfobacterales > JAFDCJ01 > JAFDCJ01. The sequence goes on along the minus strand of JAFDDW010000032.1, from coordinate 8,529 downwards.
ATGCAATTATTGCCTTGACCGCTTCACTGCCGGAAAGCTTCCTGACTGTATCGAAGCGTGCCCGGTCCGTGCCCTTGATGCCGGGCCATTGGATGAGCTGGAAAAAAAATATGGCGCGAACAAAGAAGCCGTCGATTTCAAGTATTCGAAACGGACGAAACCGGCAGTGGTAATCAAGGCCAAAACGGTTGCAGAAAATATTCGATATTCTGCGGTTCGCTGTTGAATCAAGTTAGGCCATCGAAACGGTAATTTTGATCCGAATTGAGTCATTGACCTTCGGAGTCTCATACGCTTAAGAGGTGATCAATGGGCAAAGTAGACTTAAGTGTGATCGGCACCAAATCAGAGCCGATTGTTTTTGAATACACCTGGCGGGACGTTGTGCTTTACGCGCTGGGTGTCGGCGCAACGGCCGAAGAGTTGTCGCTGGTCTACGAAAATGCTCCCGACGGACTTAAGGTATTACCAAGCTTCTGTGTCGTGCCGGCCATCCGGGCATTTCCCCATTTTGGCGAAGATATTGAATGGTCGCTCATGCTGCATGGCGAACAGTCCATCCGCCTCTCCCGCCCTATTCCACCGGAGGGCAAACTGGTTCAGACAGGGGTGATCACCAACATATTCGACAAAGGCAAGGGGGCCGTTTTTCATGCCAAAATCACAGGCGAAACCGAGGACGGCAATCACCTTTACGATGCCCATTGGGCCATTTTTTATTTAGGCGCCGGCGGTTTTGGTGGTGACCCCGGACCTAAGGCAGAGCCGATAACGCCTCCTGAGGGAGTCGAGCCGGATTTCAGTTTTTCCTGCAAAGTGGCCGAAAATCAGGCAGCACTTTACCGGTTGAGCGGCGACCTCAATCCTTTACACCTGGATCCGGCAGCGGCTAAACGGGGTGGTTTTGACCGCCCGATTCTCCATGGTCTGTGCACCTATGGGATTGCCACCAGATCTTTGGTAACGGGGCCATTGGATGGTGATGTCAGCCGGCTAAAGGAATTTAAAACCAGATTTTCCAGCACAGTTTATCCTGGCGATACGTTGACGACCGAAGGCTGGAAAACCGATGGCGGATACATCATCCAGGCCAAGACCGAGAATAGTATCGTTTTAAGCAATGCTTTAGCGGTTATAAACGAGTAGCGAAATCAACTCATCAACTCAATTAACTTAATCAACTCAATCATCTCTTTCCTTTTAACTATCAGCTGTTATGGGAGGTAACTGTGGCAACCAAGTTTGTAAGCGAGAGAAACATAAAATTCCTGCTGTACGAAGTGTTCGACGTCGAATCCCTGACAAAGTACGAATACTACCAGGAGCATAACCGCAAGATGTTTGAAATTGTACGACACTTACGTATCCAGAATGCGCGCCGGTGAGTGGCAGGGCACCATGGCCCTGACCGAGCCCGAAGCCGGCTCTTCCCTGACGGATATCACCACCATGGCTGTGCCGACGGATGAAGGCTATTACCGCATAAAAGGTCAGAAAATATTTATATCCGCCGGTGACCACGATGGGGTGGACAATGTGGTCCATCTGATGCTGGTGAAAATAGAGGGCGCCCCAGCCGGCGTGAAAGGCATATCACTTTTTGTCGTGCCCAAAAAACGGATCGATGATAACGGCAATCTTGTTCCCAATGATGTCGTCGCATCCGGTGTGTACCACAAACTGGGTTATCGGGGCTGCCCCATCGTGCAGCTAAGTATGGGCGATAAAGACGACTGTCGAGGGTGGCTGGTCGGAGAACCTCACAATGGTTTAAAATATATGTTCCAGATGATGAATGAGGCGCGTATCGGAGTGGGGATGGGGGCCATTGCCATGGCTACCGCCGCCTATTATGCGTCCCTTGACTACACAAAATCACGCACTCAGGGCCGCAAAATGGGACAAAAGGACCCGAATCTACCACCGGTTCCCATTATCGAACATGCGGATGTTAAACGCATGTCGCTTTTCCAGCGCGCTGTCATTGAAGGCGCTCTTTCACTGGTAATGCAGTGCAGTAAATATGTTGATTTTCAAAAAGTGCTTGGCGGAGAGGACAAAGAAAAATATCATCTTCTGCTGGAAATCCTGACGCCGATTGCCAAGAGCTATCCGTCTGAAATGGGGAATATTTCCATCAGTCAGGGACTGCAGTGCCTGGGCGGCTCCGGCTATTGTGATGACTATCCGCTGGAACAGTATTACCGCGACTGTCGCATACACCCGATCCATGAAGGCACCACCGGTATCCAGGGCATGGATCTGCTGGGCAGAAAAGTCGTTGTGAAAAACGGTCAGGCCTTTTTGCTTTTTATAAACGAAATCGAGGATACCATTGGCGCAGCTCATAAATACAACGAGCTAAGGGGGTTTGCCAACGATCTGAACAGCACCCTGACAACCCTGCAGGATGTGACCCAGCATCTCATAACAATTGCCCAGCAGCAGGGTCCCGAAATCTTCCTGGCGGATGCAACCCTTTATCTGGAGTTTTTCGGAATTGTTACCATTGCCTGGCAGTGGTTGCTGCAGGGCGTTGCAGTGCAAAGGGAGCTGGACAACGGCGCCAAAAAAGCGGATCAGAATTTTTACCAGGGCAAAATGTTCACACTGCGCTATTTCTTTGCCTATGAACTACCCAAAACACTGGGCCTGGCGAAACGCCTGCTGGATGATGACCGGATGACGGTGGAGATGCGTGCAGAATATTTTAATGACTAAAACTTTATTAGGACACGGATTTAAGGGAAAAGACACTGATTGAAAAATAATATCCGCCGGAAGTATTACTCGCGATAAAATCCGTGTTTATCCGTGTTAATCTGTGTCCCATAATTTAAAATAGATTTTCTAGTTATGGAGCTAAAAACAGTGGCGGCTGATTCCCCATCTAAGGATGAAGGCTTAATTTCATTTTTCGATTATTTAAAGGGCTGGCTACCCCTGGTATGGCGGTTGCCAACCATACTTTACACCCTAAAGCAGGTCTTAAATGTCGGCCTTGAAAATCGTGAGTCCTGGGGCAGCATGCTGGAGGAAAACGCGGTAAAATATCCGGACAATCCTGCGATCAAATCCGAAGAGGCCTGCCTCAGCTATCGGGAATTCAATGAGGCTGTCAATCGCTGTGGCAATTTTTTAATTTCAAAAGGGTTAAAAAAAGGGGATGTGGCCTGCATCTTTTTGGAGAATCGTCCTGAGCTTCTGATCGTCTATAGCGCAATCGCGAAAATTGGTGCAGTCAACTCCATGATCAACACCAATCTGCGCCAGGATTCCCTGAAGCATTGTCTGACACTTCATCCGGCGAAAATATTTATCATTGGCGAGGAAGTTATCGATGCCTTCGAAGAAGTCATCGGCGATTTGGCATTGCGGCCCGATCAGAAGCTTTTTTATCTGGTCGACAAAGGTCAAAAGCCGGCTCCTGAGCGTTTTACAGATCTCGACGAAGTCGCTAAAGACGCTGCTGCCGATAACCCTTTCACCACGTCAGCTGTCAGGCCGACGGATACCATCGCCTATGTTTTCACCTCCGGCACCACCGGCGGCCTGCCGAAGGCCGCGGTCATCAAACACGGACGGCTGGTACGATGCATGTATTTTGTTGGAAAAATTGTTTTGAATTTGAAACCGCAGGACACCATGTATGTGCCCCTGCCTTTTTTTCACACCAACGCCCTGGCGCTCAGCTGGCCGACGGTATTTGCAAATGGGTCTGCCGTCGCCATCCGGCGCAAATTCAGCGTCAGCAATTTTTGGAGTGATGTGCGCAAGTACAACGCGACCGCCTGGTGCTACATCGGAGAATTATGCCGTTACCTGATGAACCAGGCGCCCCGGCCCGATGACCGCGACAATCCCCTGACAAAAATCATCGGCAACGGCCTGCGTCCGGATATCTGGCAGGATTTCAAAAATCGATTCGGCATTTCCAAGGTTTATGAAATCTACGGCGCCGCCGAATCCAATCTGTATTTTGTCAACCTCCTGAACCTTGACTGCACGGTCGGAAGATGCAGTCTTCCCTATGCGATTGTGAAATACGATGTTGAGGAGGATACCGCCATCAGGGATGAAAGGGGATTCATGCAAAAGATTGCCGTCGGCCAAACCGGATTGCTGCTGGGTGAAATCTCGGAATCGAACCCCTTTGTCGGCTACACCAGCAAACAGGCAACCGAGTCCAAGATTCTACGCGATGTCTTTCAAAAGGGGGATGCCTGGTTCAACACCGGTGATTTGATCCGCGATATCGGTTACGGCCACGTCCAATTTGTGGATCGAACCGGTGACACGTTCCGCTGGAAGGGTGAGAATGTGTCCACAACGGAAGTGGAAAAGGTGGCCGACACCTTCTCCCAGGTGTCTTTATCATCTGTATACGGTGTCAGAATGCCCGGTGGTGACGGTCGTGCAGGGATGATCGCCATCATACCCGAATGTAACATTGATCAATTTGATTTTAAGAAGTTTGCCGAGTTTGTGCGAAACACCCTCCCCTCTTATGCCGTTCCTAAATTTATACGACTGAAAGCGGACCTGGAATGCACACCAACCCATAAGATTAAAAAATACGATTTGAAAAAGGAAGGATTTAACCCTGCAGACATTGAGGATTCGATATATGTTTTATTGCCCGGCGAATCAGAATATCAGTTGCTGACAGATGATGTTTATACGAATATTATGGCAAATAAATACATGTTATAGAGCAGATGTCAGAAGACAGATGTCAGAAGACAGAGGACAGATGACAGAGCACTGATGACAGAGGGCAGAGGGTGGGAGGTTGAGTAGGTGAGAAGGTGGGATCGGCTTTTGCTTGCATTCCGAACCACGATCATGAGTATCTGACTGATCGAGTTAATCGCGGCTGCCTCCAGCCCGTAGGGCTTACGCCCCGGAGGGAAATCAGCTCCCACAAAGCTTTAAATAATCGAACACTGCAGAGGAGCATAATGAAGAAAAACTTAGTTGCTATTGTTAAATACGAAAAACCCCTCGACTCCGTACGCAAGGCCGTTGAACTATCGCACGGCTTGGATCACCTGCCTGCGGGGGCCAAAGTGTTTATCAAACCCAATATCGTCTTCTGGACCAAGGCCACAAACTTTCCCAAGTATGGGGTTATAACAACTTCCCGGGTAGTGGAAGACATGGTTGTGCTGCTGAAAGAACGCGGCATCAATGATATCAGTATCGGCGAAGGAACGGTACTGAGGGACCCCAAAGATATGGAAACCCAGCTGCATGCTTTTAAGACCCTGGGCTATGGGGAACTGGAAAAGCGCTACGGCGTCAAATATATCAACATCTGGGAGCGGCCATTTGAAAAAGTCGATCTGGGTGACGGCGTGGAATTAAAATTTAACAGCGACATATTAAACTCGGATTTCGTTGTGGACCTGCCGGTAATGAAAACCCATTCCATGACCGTCGTCAGTCTCGGTATTAAAAATCTCAAGGGTATGATCGACATACCCTCACGTAAAAAATGTCACAACACCCAACCCGGCAAAGATTTACATTTCTGGGTATCCAGACTGGCAGATAAAATGCCGCCCATATTCACGCTGATAGACGGCATTTATACGGCCGAACAGGGGCCCAATATCGACGGGCGTATGCATCGAAGCAATCTACTGGTTGCATCGGCTGATGTCCTTTCCGCCGACATGGTCGGAGCCAAAGTACTGGGCTATGAACCGGCTGAAGTACCCTATCTGGTCCATGCGGCACAGAAAAACAACAGAAACATTAATCTCTCAGAAGTTGAGATTGTGGGTGAATCTTTAGAATCGGTGGCCAAACCCCACAAATATGACTTTGAATACAATGAAGCCAGGACATTGCCCGAACCAATGGATAAAATGGGTATCCAGGGCCTGTCGTATTATAAATATGACCTTAGTCTATGCACCTATTGCTCCGGCATGACGAGCGCTATTCTGGCTGCCATTGCCAGGGCCTGGAAAGGCGAACCCTGGGATGATGTCGAGATCCTCAGCGGAAAAGTGATGAAACCGGAACGCGGAAAGAAAAAGACGATTTTATTCGGCAAGTGCATCTACCAGGCCAATAAAGACAACCCGGATATTAAAGAGATGATTGCCATCAAGGGATGCCCGCCGAAACCCGAAACCGTATACAAGGCCCTTCAAAAGGCGGGTATTGATGTCGACCGGGCCATTTTTGAAAATCTGGATATGATTCCGGGTAAATTTTTGAAACGGTACAAAGACCGGCCGGAGTTTGATGAATCTTTTTTTACAATCGGCTAATGCCTTTACGAAATGCAACAGCCGCGCAAATTATTCATTTTCTTTCAATCAGCTCTTTGATTTTAGCAATATGGGCCGGACGCGTTCCGCAGCAACCTCCGACAACAGTTGCACCGGCCTTTAGCCAGTCTCCAGCATGGGCTGCGTAGCTTTCAGGATCCAGATCTTTTCGCAGATCAAGGAAACCATCGGTCTCCCTGTCTCCTTCCAGATCCCAATCTTCGGGTATGGGTTGAAAAGTGTTGGCATAGCCCCCGAAGTATTTCAGGCCGGTTTGCGCCAGTTGCGGCATCGCATTGGTAATGCTTTCCGGTGCACAACAATTTGCCAGCGCTCCTGATACCGGAAGGTCCGACAGTGCTTTTGCAGCTTCGTCAACATCTTCTCCGCTTCGCAAACGGCCAGAGCGATCCTCATGCAGTGTCCAGCACACCCAGACGGGTTTGCCGGTCCGGGTTGCGGCCGCAGCGGCTGCTCTGCCCTCATCGACACTGGACATGGTCTCACATAATAAAAGGTCGACATGGGGGGCCAGCACTTCCGCCTGCTCGCGGTATAAAGGCTCTATCTCTTCAAATTTACCTACCCGCATTATTCACCAAAACTCAGCGGGAGGCACCCTGCGCGACGGGACACGCGAACTCGCAGTACCGGCAGGGCTTGGTGACTTCGCTGGCCTCCTCGATGCCCATGATCGAACCATCGACTATTTCCACATCGGCATCGCGCTTGTCATTCTCCTTCTTACAAAGCACCCTCTCGAAGACCCCGCTTCGAAACGCCCCTCTCGGACAGGCCTGGTGGCAGGGCCTGTCACAGCCTTTGCACGGATCGAAATCAAGCGGACCGGTCGGCTCGAGCTCAGCCTCCATGAAGATTCCTCGCAGCCGGACACGGGTACCAAACTCCGGCGTGACCAGGAGGTTGTTCCTGCCGATCACCCCCAGGCCGGCCAGATGAGCGGAATCCTTGAGAAAAGCCCCTCCGAACTCGATCTGGTACGGTAGCGAATAGGCGTTGATACCGAACTCTTCACCCAGCCAGATCCGGAGCTTTTTAGACTGGAGCCTCATAACACCGTTGCCGGGGGTAAAGCCCGGGACCTTCATGCTCCACCAATCGAGGGCAGGATCGGATGCCGGATGGGACAGAGCCCACACCAGCACCGATTTGTGCTCTTCGCGCCATTTTACACCTTTGAATTTAAAGTAATTCGGCGATTTGGGATCGTATTGCTCGTAAAACGGCGACTTGGCATATATCTCATAGGATTTAGAAACCCGCAGATCTTCGATCCTTGCGATTCCCGCCAATGACGCTCCCAGCTCTTTGGTCTTCGCGACGATTGTTTTCTCGATACCATTGCCATCGGATTTCATGTGTGTTGGTCCTTTCCATCTTCTTTTCAATAAATCTGACCATTTCTGTTGATTTTGAGGCAGTCATTCATTCTGAGTTGCCTTCATCACACCGGATACTTTGCGTGGGTCACTCGCAAATTCCGCATTCAGGCCAATCAGGGCATCGGCTGCAACCACCCCCTGACCTTCAGCCAGGAGCATCAGCGGGTTGATATCGAGCTCGATGATAGACGACGGGTCATTTTCTACCATGGCCGCGACCTTCAGAATGACATCAACAGCAGCGTTCAGGTCGGCTGGTTGACACCCCCTGTAGCAATTTAAAAGAGGCGCACACTTCAGATGACCCAACGCTTGCGATACATGCTCTGCGGTGGTCGGCAAAAGGATGGACGCACTGTCTCTCATCAGTTCGACCATAATGCCACCGCCGCCAACCAAAAGATACGGGCCGAATTGCTCATCCCGGGCCACACCGACGATGAGCTCGGCCACGACACCTTCGATCATTTTTTCGATCAGATAGGACGCAGAGAGGCCCGACATCTCCGTCACCGCCGCTGACACCTCGCCTGCGCTGTTAAGGTTGAGTCTGACGCCCCCGGCTTCTGTCTTGTGCGCTACGTCCAATGCCTTGACGACAACCGGATAGCCCAACTCTTCGGCCGCAGCAGCCGCCTCCTCTGCGCTGGTAACAATGCGCCCGGACGGAACCGGTACGCCCCATCGGGCGAGAAGATCCTTGGATTCAGCCTCATCCAAAACCGTGATGGGACCGTCCGGCTGCTGACCGGTATTCCTGAGCAACGGCAGGCTGGGAGACCGGCGCCAGGCAGCCCCCACATCGACTGCTGCCTGGATGCCTGCAAGGCCGGCATCGATAC
>JAFDDW010000031.1 GCA_019310665.1 Deltaproteobacteria bacterium | reverse complement strand
CATCGCCAAGGTCGGGGCTATCATGGGGTCCGGCGGGGCGATTGTCATGGATGAAAACACCTGCATGGTGGATATGGCCCGCTTTTTCATGGACTTTGTTCAGGATGAATCCTGCGGAAAGTGTACTCCCTGTCGTGAGGGGACACGGCGACTTTTGCAGCTGCTTGAAAAGCTGTGTGAAGGCAGGGGGCAGCCCGGCGATATCGAAATTATGGAGGAACTTTCCGCCACCATCAAGGAAACGGCTCTGTGCGGGTTGGGGCAAACAGGTCCCAATCCGGTCCTTTCCACCCTGCGCTATTTTAGAGATGAATATGAAGCCCATATCTACGAAAAACGGTGTCCGGCCAAGCGTTGTGTGGAACTGTTGCGATTTGAAGTCGAGCCGGACATGTGCACGAAATGCGGTCTTTGCTTCCGGAGCTGTCCGGTGGATGCCATAACCTGGCAAAAGAAAGAGGTTGCCCGGATCGACAAAGAAAAATGCATCAAATGCATGACCTGTTTTGAAAAGTGCCGCTTTGACGCGATATTTTAGTAGATTAAGATGGATCTATTTTTTGTATGATTCATCCGGAGTATCTTAAGCTAAGGTTGACCGGTTAGCCCGTGCGCCGGTTGGCCCGTGCGCCGGTTGGCCGGTGTGCCGGTGAACCCGTTAGCCTGTATGCCTGTTTGCATTGCATCGGCTGCTTTTAAACCGGCCAACGGACCAACGGGCTCAACGGACCAACGGACTATAATCATCCATATCAGGAGTATAACATGACTGCAGCGCTTATATTGATGGGAGCGATGGGCCTGGTAATCAGTACGGTACTGGCTCTGGCGTCGAAAATTTTTTATGTCTATGTTGATCCTAAGATCGAGGACGTCGAGGACGCACTGCCGGGCGCCAACTGAGGCGGCTGCGGGCTGCCGGGTTGCAGCGCCAATGCGGAAGCGATTGTGGCCGGTATAGCAGCGCCCAATTCCTGCGTGGCTGCCGGTGCCGAGGTGGCTGAAGCCATCGCCGAAATTATGGGGATCAAAGTTGAGGTTAAAGAGCCGGATATCGCTCGGCCGGGATGTTATTTCGGTGTGCAGGATGCAGATTTGAAGTACATCTATGATGGACTGGATGACTGTCGTGCGGTGGCCCTTTTAGGCGGAGGAATGAAGGTGTGCACCATCGGCTGTCTGGGTCTGGGGACCTGTGCCAAAGCATGCCCCTTTGATGCCATCTCCATGGGGCCGCAAGGACTGCCGGTGGTGGACGAAAAGAAATGCACCGGCTGCGGGACCTGCGAACGGGTCTGCCCGAAACACATCATTAACCTGTCCTCCGTGACCCGCCGCATTATGAGAGAATACACCACCGAAGAATGTACCACGCCCTGTCAGCGTAGTTGTCCGGCCGGCATTAATATCCGTGAATATATCCGGCAGATCTCGCTGGGTAATTATCACCGTGCGGTTCAGATCATCAAGGAGCGCAACCCCTTTCCGGCTATTATCGGAAGAATCTGTCCCCGTCCCTGCGAATTGGACTGCCGCCGAAATTTCATCGATGAACCCGTGGCGATCAATTATTTAAAACGCTATGCCGCCGACTATGAAAGGGAAAGCGGCGAAAGAATCCAGCCCTACAAGGCGCCGGCAACGGGCCGTAGTATCGCCGTGGTCGGCGGTGGGGTTGAGGGCCTTTCGACAGCCTTTTTTTCGGCCCGCCTGGGGCATGACGTAACCGTCTACGAAGCCGGTCCCAAGTTAGGCGGATTGCTGCAAAGTGCCATCGCTGCCGAACGTCTGCCTGCGGAAATACTTGAATGGGATCTCGACGGGATTCTTGAAATGGGGGTTAAGGCGGAGACCGGCATGGTTTTGGGAAAAGATATTACAGTGGACACTTTGCTCCAACAGGACATTGATGCCCTTTTCCTGGCCGTCGGCGGTTGGGACAGCCGGATGGCCCGGGGAACCCAATCTGAAATTGAATCACCCATACCCGGCACCTATATGATGGTTGATCTTTTAAACCTGGCCTCTAAAGGTTCTGAGACGATTTCCTTTTCATCGGATGTAGTTATTTTCGGAGGCGGCAAGCTTGCCCTCGAGACTGCTAAGACGTGCAAAAAATGGGGTGCCGATAAAATCACCATTTTGTTCCGTGAGGATTTGGCAAACAGCCCGATCAATGATGCCGATGTAAGTGAGGCCGGCATCGAAGGTTTGGATATAATTTATAACGCCGGCATCCATCGTTTACGCGGCGAGGCTGACAGCCTTATGGAACTGGAATCTGTTGACACCCAGACCGCAGCGGTTCGCACCCTACCGGCTCAATCCTTAATAATTGCCACTGGACGCTTTCCGGAGTTAATTTTTGTTGAGAATAAACCGGCAGGACCCGAAGCCGGCGAAGCATCCGATCAACCTTTACGCTGGGAAGCGTTTGCACCTTATAAGCAACCGGCTTTTAAGGACGAGGTCGGACTGTTTGCGGAGGGTGATGTGCTGGCTGACTACAGTGCCGCGATAAAAGCCATTGGGGCCGGCAGGCGGGCGGCGGCATCGATACAAGAGATTTTATACGGCATTGAGCCGTCTTTAACGGAGTATGTGATTACGCCCCAATCCCTGATTCAGGATGTCGATCATGTCGAAAAAGTTGCGGGCTGTCAGCGCGAGATTATGCCGTTTTGCAGCGGAAGGGAGCTTGCTGCCTGCGGAGAGATTGAAAGGGGCTTTACAGACGAAATGGCACGCGCTGAAGCGTCGAGATGTCTGCAGTGCGGACTGATATGCTATGAGCATTCTGAAGAACCGGCGAGGCAGGAGGAAGTGAGCGCCGGGGTTCAGGCTTAAATATTTAAGGGGTCGGGGAGTTTGTCAATCTCAGTCCTGTCGGACCGGGGAATAGCCTGTTAAGCCTTAACTTGGTTTGCCCAGGATGGAGTAAAAAAAGGAACATCTTTCAAACCATCCGCGCATGGCATAAATGCGATCTGTGAATATTTAAAAAAAACTTAGGGATAGAAACTTGGCCACTGAACAGGGCATTGTAATTAGAACCGATTCCAGTGCGGCATGGGTGAAAACCATCAAGACCGGCGACTGCGCGGGATGTTCGGCCAGAGGGTCATGCCACTCTATGGGCAACACCAACGAGATGGAAGTAAAAGCCATCAATGAGGCCGGTGCCAAGGAGGGTGACCGGATTGTCCTTCTTTTTGAAACCTCATCTTTGTTAAAAGCAACTTTTCTGATCTATGTATTTCCGATATTACTGCTAATGATCGGTGCCGCTATAGGACAGGAGATTGCCCTCTCCATCAATCTGGATCCCTCCGGATTTGCTGCGCTCATGGGTTTTTCATTTTTTTTTGCGGCGGTATTGATCATCAAAATCAGGGCCAACAAAATGGCCCAAAAAAATGAATATCATCCGAAAATTGTAAAAATCCTTACCCGCTCCTAAAAAATTTAGATGGGTTCAAATGGCAGAAAAAACCGAATACAAAGGGATTACCTCGTAGCAGGCTGGATCAACGGACATCCACACTATATTTTCTCTGGCGTTGCGGGACTATCGGTGGGAAATATATCTTCGATACTGTAATTTTTTATTTTCAGCAGGCAGCTATCCAGGGCTTGGGCCTCGGTCTCACCGCTACCCTGGAATTCCTGCCTGGCAATAATATTAATAAGGTTGGGAACCGCAACAAATTTATCTGCCAGTTGACCCGCCAGACTTTTGTGGACATCAATGTAAATCATTCTCCGGTTACGAATTAGATTGTATCTGGCGACCTTTGTCAGAATATCGTTTTCCATTAAGTTATTCATGATGCCGGTTTCCTTATTTGTAAAAAGGTAATGGTCAAGCGTTGGAAGTCAACTACCAGCCTGTTAAAGAAATAAAAAAGGGCAGCTTCCAGCCTGATTAAGGTTGAAAAACTGCCCTTTTTCAAAGATTGAAATTAATTAGACAGATTCTTTGAGTTTTTTGCCGGCCTTAAATTTCACTACATTTCTGGCCTTAATTTTGAGCGGTTCACCTGTCTGGGGATTGCGGCCTTTGCGTGCTTTTTGACGCGTTTTTTGAAACGTGCCAAATCCGACCAACGTGACTTTGCCGTCTTTCTTTTTAAGGGCCTTGGTGACATTGGCCATGAACGAATCAAGAACTGCGCCGGCCGCTACTTTGGACACGTTGGCATCATTTGCCATTTTTTCAATTAACTCAGCTTTGGTCATTTCTGTCTCCTTCTTAAGAGTTTAATTTTAAAGCTTTGATAAGCTTTGTTGAATTCAATCTAACTCAAAAATACCTGAAAGTCAATAGGTAAAAGCCTGTTTTTCGTAGTTTTGCGAGAAGAAATCACTGAAAAGTCGCTAAATCCATCATTTTTACAGGGATTAGTGTTTGAATTTGCGCTATAGCTTAAGCGGAGACGAATTCGAAAATCCTGTTTTAAAAATATGGATTTCGTGATAAAAAAAAGAGTAAAACATTTATCGCCGATTTACGGCTTGGGAAATCATTATGACTGAGAAAGTTTACATAACCGGCAACCAAATGGCCACATTTAGCTGCCCGAAATGCCAGAAATCGAAGACAGTAAATGTATCCAAGTATGCCAGCCTTGATAAAATAATCAAAGTGAAGGTTACCTGTCCCTGCGGGTATGGGTATACTTCCATACTGGAAAAGCGGAAAAAATATCGTAAAGAAACGAATCTACCCGGCTCTTTTGTTCTGCTTGCTGACGGCAAACAGGCTGAGGGCGGCTTGATAGCGGTAAAAGATTTGTCTACCACCGGTTTGAAACTCCAGATAAATTCGCAGCACAATTGTACCGTCGGAGATGTTATTATAGTTAAATTTCACCTGGATGATGCCCAAAGAACCTTGGTCAAAAAAAAGGTGATCATCCGCAATATCATTGGACAAAATGTCGGAACCGAATACGCTCCCACAGAGGCGCTTGACAAGGCCCTTGGGTTTTACCTTTTTAGTTAGAAAAAGGTGTCAGGTGTCAGGTTTCAGATGTCAGGGACAAGCGGCAATGACAGAGTTAGGAACACAAAATTCCAAGAAAACCACGCTGCTGCTAAAGAAGTCGATTAAGGCAATCAGTAAAATCGCTTGCAAAGGTTTTTCCTGACACCTGACACCTGAAACCTAATTGGGCCTGAAACCTCATCCCGCCAGAATCGTGATCCACATGGGGCGGAAAACCTGTGTATTGCCACTAATAAATTGGGGTAGTTAAATGAAAGCCAGATGCCAATGGGCTGGTCCCGATCCCATCTATATAAAGTATCACGATACGGAGTGGGGGGTACCGGTGCACGATGACGGCAGATTATTTGAATTTCTTATCCTCGAAGGTGCCCAGGCCGGGTTGAGTTGGCTGACTATTTTGAAGAAACGGCCCAACTATACCAAGGCCTTTGATAATTTCGACCCTCATAAAGTTGCCGGCTACAATACCCGCAAAGTAAAGCAACTGATATCCAATGCGGGAATTATTCGGAATAGACTTAAAATCGAGGCGGCCCTTCAGAATGCCAGATCCTTTCTTGCCGTTCAGCAAGAATTTGGCAGTTTCGATAAATATATATGGCAATTTGTCGGGGGCAAGACGCTGAAAAACAACTGGAATACGGTAGCGGAAATACCGGCCCAAACCGCGACATCGGTTGCCATGAGTTCAGATCTTAAAAAACGGAGTTTCAAATTTGTAGGCCCGACGATTTGCTATGCGTTTATGCAGGCCACTGGTTTGGTAAACGATCATACGGTTGACTGTTTTCGTTATAACGAGGTTTAACAAGCAACTACTATATAAGGTGAGAGAAATGGGCTATTGCTCGCTGTGCGGCAGACATCATAATGTGGGTTTCATATCGACTCGTTTTGCAGGAACAGACGGTGTTTCGTTGGAGACGGCCAAATGGGCTGATGTTTTTGAAGGGGTTGGATTTTCCTGTTTTTACTTTGCCGGGGAGCTCGATCGAAAACCAGAATGCTCATTTCTCGTCGAAGAAGCACATTTTCAGCACCCGGAAATAAAAGATGTCTATCGCAGTTGTTTTGGTACCCGGGTGCGGGGACGTTCTGTAACCCGGAAGATTTATGAGCTCAAGCGTAAATTAAAAGATCGTCTCTACGAGTTCATTGAAAAATTCGAAATCGATTTGCTGGTACCCGAAAACGCGCTAACGATACCGCTGAATATCCCTTTGGGTATAGCGCTTACCGAAATCATTTCTGAAACCGGCATGCCGACAATCGCCCATCATCATGATTTTTTTTGGGAACGCCAGCATTTTATGACCAACGCGGCCTGGGAATACCTCAACATGGCGTTTCCGCCGCATCTGCCGACCATTGAACACGTGGTAATCAATTCATCAGCGGATAATCAACTGAGTCTGCGCACCGGTATTTCTTCAACCATTATCCCCAATGTCATGGATTTCGAGAATCCGCCGCCGATGACCCGAGATTATCAATCCTGCGGGTTAGATCCAGATAAAGAGGCGCCCGCAGTTGATGATTATGCTTCCGATGTTCGTCAGGCGCTGGGAGTGGCAGATGATGAGGTGTTAATTCTGCAACCGACAAGAGTGGTCAAGCGCAAAGGTATTGAACACGCAATAGAACTGGTTCACCGTCTGGGAGCAGAAGCCAAATTGATTATTTCCCATGCATCCGGTGATGAAGGGCATGACTATGAGCTCCGGATTAGAGAATACTCCAAGCTTATGAAAGTCGACACCTATTTTGTATCCAATATCATCAATGAACAGAGAGGCCTGACAAAAGACGGCAGGAAGATATACACCCTGGAAGATGTCTACCCCCATGCTGATCTGGTCACCTATCCCTCGACTTTGGAGGGTTTCGGCAATGCCTTTCTTGAGGCCATCTATTTTTGCCGGCCGATAGTGGTAAATACCTATTCGATCTACACGATGGACATTAAACCCAAAGGTTTTTCGGTAATCGAGATGGACGGCTATGTATCGGATGAGGCTGTTCGCCAAACCAGGAGGGTGTTGCAGGATACACAATACCGCTATAAAATGGTAAAGCACAATTACGAAACTGCTAGAAAATACTTTTCATACTCGGTGTTGCGCAAAAAACTAAAAAATCTTATTACAGACTGCACCGGATGTCCACTGCCGCAAAATATCAATTGAGTGGGCTGCAGTTTCCTATTTGCCGTAGCCAAGCTGCGGTGCTCAGACAACTGATTTCGATTTGGGATATTTTGGATTTCGGATATGGGATTTCGGATTGCGGATTTATAAATAAGGATGAAGTCTGATTATAATTTCTAAATTCCCTGATATCCGATCATTCGCCGTGTCACCTCGAAACTCGCAACGCGCAACCCGAATCACGACTTGTAGATCTTTTCATTCCGAAATCTGAAATCCCAAATCCGCAATCCTCTAATCTCCCATTCCCGCCATATAGTCATCATACATGGTTTCCAACGCCAGCTTGTGCTTGGCTTCTTCCTGGCACAGGATCTTAAACAGATTCTTACCGGTTTCGGTATCGGCCTGCTCCTGAAACTGATTATACAGATTTAGCGCTTTTTCTTCCCGTTTTATGGCGATCATGAGTATTTCATTGTATGCCATGCCTTTTTGATATTCGAAATCTACAACATAGTCGCTGCGTTTGATATCCGTAATCCATTTAAACTGATAGTCCTCTATACTTGCGGCAACCCCCTGGGTTTTAAAGTCCTCCAGCATTTTTTGGTGCTTTCGTTCTTCCTGGGAAAATTCTTCGAACATCCTGGCAGAACCCGAAAAGGTTTCCTCCTTGCTCAAGTCCGTGTAAAATTCGGCGGCTTCAATTTCTTTTTCAATGGCGAAATCAACAATGGCTCCTAAATTTTCAAACTCCATTTTCTTCTCCTTTATTCCAAAAATAGTGGCTGGCGTTAGGAAAGCGGTATAGCAGGATTCTTTGCGGATTTCAACTATCTGTTGTCGATGTAGAAAAATCCAACTCGAGTGTAGTAAAAACCGACAAAATTGTAACTATCTAAAAATATTTATATAAACCAATCATTATACTTAAAATTGAAGAGTTGTTTTTTAAGATAGTCGAAAATTCCAACACCTGAAAGGAATCGCGCGAAAGGACCATGGCGACGGTACAATGATGGATTGTTAAATAATTACAAATAATTGAGGCGAACCCCAACTGTTTTAGACCCACCTGGCACATCATTTGCTATATTATCGAGTCAACAGTGAACTTTCATTCAACCAAGGAGAGAGAAATGGCTGACAAAAGCAAAGAAGACCGAAGAAGCAGCGTGGGGTTTGGATCGACGTATCGCAAAGGCAAAGGACAGGATCTGGGTTCCCATCAGGAAATTGGATCGGTGGTGGGAGGTCAGGTCTGGTTGGTTAAACCCGACAAAAAAGCCAAGGCTTCAAATCCCTGCCTGTGGATGCAAGCCGGGGTGGTGAAATTTAAAAACTGCGATAATTATTACGATTGTACATCCTGCAAATACGATCATGCCATGGAATTGAAAGCAGCCAAGGGCAAGCAACAGAGCTGGCAGGACGCCATGAGAAGACTGCCGGACATGGACCGGGTCTGCCGCCACAGCCTGACCAATCGTATTGACCGCAGGACCTGTGCCTATGATTACCTGTGCGCGACATGCGATTTTGATCAGTTTTTCGAGGATGTCTGGACCACTAAAAGCAAAAGCATGCCGATCGAGGTGTTGCAGGTCAAAGGCTTTGACGTACCCATGGGATTTTATTTTCACGGCGGCCATGCCTGGGCCCGTATCGAAAGCGGCGGATGTATTCGCATCGGACTCGATGATTTCGCCCTTAAAGTTCTCGGCAAAGCGGACGCCCTGGATCTTCCCCTGATGGGCAAGGAGTTGGATCAGGGAAAGGTTGGCTGGGGCCTGAAACGCAAAGATAATCTGGCGGATGTGCTGGCGCCCATTGACGGCGTCATTGTGGAAGTCAATTCGCAGCTCAGAGAAAAGCCCGATATTGCCAATCGTGAGCCTTACGGGGATGGATGGCTGTTTATGGTGCGCACACCGGATGTCAAAGCCACCATGGGAAAACTTATGACCGATCAAAGCAGTTTGAGCTGGATGAACGACGAAGTCTCCAATCTGGAAGGCATGATTGAAAAAGTTGCCGGTCCTCTGGCCGCCGACGGCGGTTACCTGGCAGACGATGTTTACGGTAATCTGCCGGATCTTGGCTGGAAGAATTTAACCAAGAAATTCCTCAAGACTTAAGGCAGAAGTTTATTAAGTTGATTGGTTGATTAAGTTCTATTTCGACTGGTCGTCTGTTTCAATAACTTATAACCATTAACTAATAACGCGAATATACTGGACGAGGTTTCGGAAAATGGAATCCAATCGAAAAATTAATACTGCCTCTGAAAACCGCGCCCCTTGCATCTGGATGCAGGCCGGGGTGGTGCACCATAAATTTTGTGACATTGATTATCAGTGCGAGGCCTGTCGATTTGATCGGGCCCTGCGGCGCACCGCCAGAGAAAACAGCCGGCTTAGGCAGTCGGGTGAAATCCCCCAAGGCAAAAGCGGCCGGATCGTTTATTGGAAGGATCGTTTGCGTGAGTTGCCGGCCTGGAAGCAGCCCTGCCTGCATCATATGAAAGGTCGCATCGACTTTCGTGCCTGTACCCATGATTACCAGTGCGGCAACTGCGAATTCGATCAGTATTTCAGTGATCAGTACACGGTGCACGCCGTGGTGCGGCCGGTTGATGTCCTGGATATTAAAGGGTTTAAAATACCCCATGGATATTACCTGCACCGGGGTCACACCTGGGTAAAAATCGAAGAAGGGTCAACCGTCAGGGTGGGGCTCGATGACTTTGCCCTGCGCCTGCTGGGCCCCCTCGATCGAGTTGATGCACCCTTGCTGGGAAAAGAGGTAAAGCAGAATCGCGATGATATACTGCTGAGCCGGAGTTCGAACACCGCCCGGGTACAGTCACCTATCAGCGGTGTGGTCACCGACATTAACCCTGAACTGAGGGAAAGGGGAAGCCTGGCCAATCAGGACCCTTACACCCAGGGCTGGGTGATGCGGCTGCACTCCCAGAATCTTCGTCAAGATATCAAGAACCTGATGATCGGCGAGCAGGCCAGTCAATATCTTGATGGGGAGATCGATCGTCTATACGAGGTGATCGAGGAGGAGGCCGGACCGCTTGCGGCGGATGGCGGTTATCTCGGAGATGACATCTATGG
>JAFDDW010000651.1 GCA_019310665.1 Deltaproteobacteria bacterium | reverse complement strand
GACCAAAGATTGAGAGCTCTTGGAGCAATCATCGTACTGTTGTTCGGCAGCCTTCTGATCTATTGCACGCTGGACTTTCCCTCCTGGGGCGATCCTACATCGCCGGCCAGCACCCATGTATCCCCCTATTATATCGAAAACACCCTTGAAGATACATCGGTCTCCAACATTGTCACCGCGGTTTTAGCCGACTACCGCGGCTATGACACGATGTTTGAGACCATTGTTATTTTCGCGGCCGGAATTGGCTGCATTCTTCTGTTGAGAAGGTTTAAGCACACTGAACCTGAAACACGGCTATACCGGCATGTACCCACTGGAATTACCTTTCGAATCGAAAAGGGCGGCCCATATCCACGGGAGTCTGTTGATTTTGAACGAATCGATTTGCAATGGGTGCCCCATGATTTAATCATCAAAACTACCTGCCGCATGATAATTCCATTTATCCAGGTTTTTGCCCTCTACGTCATTGCCCATGGACATCACAGTCCCGGCGGGGGATTTCAGGGTGGCGTAATCCTGGGCGCATCGATCATCATTTTTGCCATCTCGCACAACCTGCGGTCATCCACAAACCGAATCAGCGAAAGAAAGGCCGTACTTCTTTGTACATTGGGAGTGTTCCTGTATGCCGC
This sequence comes from Deltaproteobacteria bacterium, assembly GCA_019310665.1. Classification (GTDB taxonomy): domain Bacteria; phylum Desulfobacterota; class Desulfobacteria; order Desulfobacterales; family JAFDCJ01; genus JAFDCJ01. Next base: position 1,914 of record JAFDDW010000651.1, on the reverse strand, counting down.
CACCGGAGGGCTCAGCCTGCTTCTGGGGTCAAATTTCCTGGATTACAGCGCGCTTTCTCAAATTTTCGGCGTCGATCCGGTAACGGCGCGCTCCCACGGGATCCTCTTGGTTGAAGTTGGTGTGGGTATGGCCGTGATGGCCGTCATGATAATCCTTTACTACAATCTGGCCTCGGCCGGTAAACATGATGAAGGGTTATAAGAATGCATGACCTGGCATTGATCATCATTTCAAAGTTGAATTACTGGATTTACATCTCACTGATGATGATCGGCCTGTATGCCATGATTGTTAAAAACAACCTGGTTAAAAAGATCATCGGGATGAACATTCTGCAGACCGCAGTCATCCTGTTTTTCATTTCCATCGGCGCCAAAGACAAGGCCACCATACCGATTATCGAGCATGCCCACGGCCCAGGGGATCACGCGGTTTCCGCGGTGAATTATATCAATCCTTTACCCCATGTGCTGATGCTGACGGCAATCGTTGTGGCTGTGGCGACCCTCGGCGTTGCCCTGGCTTTAATCATCAAGCTCCACCAGCAGTACGGTACCCTGGAAGAAGATGAAATTCTGGCCCAACTGAAAGATGATTGATCTTTCCGGTCCCGCCTGCAGCGATACTGAATAGGAGGTGGCATGGTAACCACGGAGGACTTAAAAAAGATGGTCATTATGACCCATCTCAAAGACGATATGCTCAAGCGGATTATCTCGATTACCGATGTTTTGAAATTCGAGGATCAGGAGATCATCTTCAGACAGGGCGATATCGCCGACCGCTTTTATATGGTGAAAAGGGGCAAAGTGCTGCTTGAGCAAAGGATTGCTGAGAAGATCACCGTCTCGGTCGGGTCCATCAAACCCGGATTTGCTTTCGGCTGGTCGACGATGATCGAGGAGGGGTATTACACCACCGATGCCGTATGTGCCGAACCCTGCGAAATATATTCGATGAGAGGAGATATAATAAGGGCCCTCTGTGAAAAAGATCCTTACATGGGATATCTGTTGAGCCAGCGGCTGCTGGTCATCCTGAAAAAGCGCTATGATCACCGCACCGAGCAATTTATCAAAGTCATAAAACATGATCCGGACATGAAAGACCTTTTCTGAATCTGACATGAGCCTGCAATTACCAGCCATTATCGTTGTCTGCCCCCTTGTAATATCCTTTTTGATATTTCTTTCAGGGTGGTGGTCAAAACGAGCCGGCTTCCCCCTGGCACTAGCGGCTTTGCTGATCTGCCTGGTTTCATCTTTTGTCATTCTGAAAACAGTCATTGAGCAGGGAACCATCCAGTACTGGCTGGGAGGATGGAGGCCGCCATGGGGGATCGAATACCGGGTGGATCACTTCAATGCCTTTATGCTGGTGCTGGTGTCATCCCTGGCCCTGATTGTGACCATCTATGCCAGGAGAACCGTGGAATTTGAGTTGCCGGACAGGGTCGGGCTGTTTTGGAGCCTGTATCTTTTACTGATTACCGGACTTCTTGGAATCATCGTCACCGGGGACATGTTCAATCTTTTTGTCCTTCTCGAAGTGGCGTCACTGACGGCCTATTCCCTGATAGCGATCGGCAAAGGACGAGCCACGATAGCCAGTTTCAGGTATTTAATTATCGGAACTATCGGGGCCAGCTTCTATCTGATCGGTCTGGGATATCTTTATATCATTACCGGCTCTCTGAACATGGAGGATCTTCGCATACTGCTCCCACCCCTGTACTCGACGACTGTCGTACAGGCTGCTTTTGTCTTTATTTTCATTGGATTTAGCATAAAAATCGCACTCTTTCCTCTGCATGCCTGGCAGCCGGATGCATATACATATGCACCTTCGGCCGTAACTATTATTATATCCACCGCCATGGCCAAAACTTCAACCTATGCTTTGATTCGAATTAT
>JAFDDW010000650.1 GCA_019310665.1 Deltaproteobacteria bacterium | reverse complement strand
TTCGGATTGCGGATTGCACAGAGCATAGGGCATAGGGCAAGATTAGCAGTTGATTAAGTTGAATGGTTGAATGAGAAAGAATTGGGGTTGATTGGTTGAGTTGTTGATTAGTTGATTAAGTTAAAACGATACAAACGAACTAAACGAACCAAACCATCTAAACGATCACAACGAACTAAACGATCTCAACGAACAAAACGAATCCCGGAGGGAGACTGATATGAATAAACGAATTACCGGATTGATACTGGTTTTTGCTTTTTTAATGTTGATACCGCTTCAAGGTTTGGCTGCAACACCCAAAGAAACCGTGGAAACCGGAGTCAATGGGGTTCTTAAAACATTGGGTGATCCGGCCTTCAAGGCCAAACCCAAAGATCAGAAAATTACCATAATTGGCACAGAAATAGCTAATATATTCGATTACAAGGAACTTTCCAGAAGGACCCTGGGCAAGCAGTGGAAAAAAATGAGTGTCGGGCAGCGAACCGAATTTGTCGCGTTGTTTAAAGAGCTGCTTCAGGGTGTCTATGCCGATCGGCTGCTGGCTTACTCGGATCAAAAAGTTATTTTTGACAAGGAAATCATGCTGAAGAAGGGCCGGGCCGAAGTTCAAAGTTATCTCCAGACATCCGGCGGCAAAAAGATACCGCTGTTTTACCGGCTCACCGATAAAAGCGGCAGCTGGAAGGTTTACGATATTATTATAGAAGGCGTCAGCATGGTCAAAAACTATCGCACCCAATTCAGGCAGATTCTGGCCAAAGACTCTGTGGATAAGTTACTCGAAATTTTACGGGATAAGGTTAAAAAGAGTTAGCACATCACGCCCGACGGAGAACCATAATATAAACCCTTGGAGTTAATTTCAGGAGGAGACATGAGTGTTCATCCCGCGCGAAAGGCATTGTATCTTGCCGTAGTAACTGCATTTATCGTCCTCTTTTGTGGCTATACCCCTGCCGGGGCCTTTAATAATGAACCCCTTGACCACACCCTGCTTTTTGCTCAAGCGGAAACACCCAGCGAGGAAGTGCCGGATCAAGCCGAGCAAGATAAAGATGACGAATACGATGATGATGAGTACGATGATGATGAATACGCCGATGATGACGTTGATCTGATCTCCGACCCCCTGATTCAAGGCAATACCGATTTTTACAATTTTAACGACACGATGTATTTCTGGCTTCTCAAGCCGGTTTCGCGGGGCTACGGTTTTATCATCCCCGAAGAGCTGCGTGTTGCGGTGCGCAATGTGTTTTATAATATCCGCTTTCCGGTACGTTTTATCAATTGCCTGCTGCAGGGCAAAGGAAAGAAGGCGACCGATGAATTCGGCCAGTTTTTTCTCAACACCACGGTGGGCTTTTTAGGCCTGGCCAATATAGCGGCCGCTGAGACCATTAATATCCAACCCAGCAAGGAGGACCTGGGGCAAACCTTTGCGGTGTGGGGGATTGGCCAGGGGGCTTACCTGATGGTGCCGTTTTTCGGTCCTTACAGCTTGCGGCACGGCATCGGGGCAGTGGCCGACACGGTTTTTGATCCCATCTTCTGGTTATTCGACGACCTCTGGGTGTCATTAGCCATTCGAGCCGGCGAGACAGTCAATGACACCTCCATGCGCATCGGAGAATATGAGGCTTTAAAAGAGGCCGCGATAGATCCATATGTCATGATCCGCAACGCTTACGTGCAAAACCGCAACAAGCTGATAGCAGAGTAGCAAAAGACAGATGCAGTTGAATTCGGAATTGGGAATGCGGAATGATGAAGCAAAGCGCAGAGAGCATAGCACATAGCGTATAGAAGGCTGATGGCAGAGGTAATCGAATTCGGAATTGGGAATGCGGAATGATGAAGCAAAGCGCAGAGAGCATAGCGCATAGCGTATAGAAGGCTGATGGCAGAGACCCGACGGCTGGACCCTATACCATTGATTTTGGAGCACTCAACAACCAATTTCCAGAGACCAGTTACCAGTGACCAGCGATCAGCATCCAGCGACCAGAGGCCAGCAACCAGTATCCAGTATCGAGCATCCAGTATCCAGCAACCAGAGGCCAGCAGCCAGTATCCAGTGACCAGTTGCCAGTGACCAGAGGCCAGCGACCAGTATCGAGCATCCAGCGACCGGCGTGACCGTTCAAATCCTATCAGAGCGATTCCACAGTAGATCAAATTATCCGACACTAAATCCGTCCCGGTTGTTGACATAATCAGATAAGGTATTAAAAAGATAGATAAGGCCTAACGGTTCAGGGGTTCAAGGTTCAGCCTGCGACGAGCTCAGCCGAATCGAGGTTCAGGGTTGACGGCGAATCCGAACCGTTATTGGCTGAAAAGCCAAATAGGCTGCATGCACTGTTGGCGAGTTTAGTATATAAAGTTTGGAAGTGATTTTGCGTAATCTAACATTGACGAAATCGTAAAAAGTTCCAAAGCGCGTCACTCCGGCGAAAGCCGGAGTCCATAACCATCGAAAACGACTGGATTCCGGCGTTCGCCGGAATGACGGTCCGAGCCGGTTTCAGACTTTTTACTTGACCA
>JAFDDW010000649.1 GCA_019310665.1 Deltaproteobacteria bacterium | reverse complement strand
TGAGCAAAGCGAAACCACCCTTCGAAATTCAATTTGGCTGCTTTCGACAGGCTCAAGCCCTGAGCTTGCCGAAGGGAGTCGTTCGACCCTGAGCTCACGACCGAAGGGCTCGTCGCAGGCTGCGGGTCGCTTTTTTTTTAAATGGATAAAGCGTAGCGTCATCAATATTCGATGTTCGATGTTGGGCGTTCGATGTTCGACGTTCTATTTGTTCACTATGCCGGCCAGGCGGAGTTTCATACGAGGGGTTCAAGCTGGGTTCAGAGGTTGAAAAAGTTCCCGCCGTCAAGCGTTTACAATCAGTAACCCTGAACGGTGAACCCCCTGGCCCAGACCTGACTTTACGTTGCTCAATTATTTAGATTCATATTTGGGAACCTGACACGGGCCGTAATATGATCTTATAAGTCACACCAGGGCGGGCTGAACCTTTGAACGCTCTATCCCGAAAGCAGCGTTTCGTCTTTGAGGGTTTGTCCGAACTGGGCCACAATCTCGGCCACGGTCATTTTTTTCTTCTCTTCACCCTGTATGTCAAGCTGGATTTTTCCCTGATGAAGCATGACCATCCGGTTGCCGTATTTCAATGCCTGAGCCATGTTGTGGGTCACCATCAGGGTGGTCAGCCGGTTATCCCGAACCATGTTATCGGTCAGATCCATTACCATGGAAGCGGTGCGCGGGTCCAGGGCCGCCGTGTGCTCATCGAGCAGAAGAACCTTTGGCATGGCCAGGGTCGTCATGAGTAGCGTCAGCGACTGGCGCTGGCCACCGGACAGCAACCCTACGGTTTGTTTCAGTCTGTCTTCCAGGCCAAGATCCAGGATTTTGAGGATTTCTTTATACCTGGAACGCCTACTCTTTGTGACCCCCCACTTCAGACCCCGTTTTTTACCCCGTAATTCGGCCATGCAGAGATTTTCTTCGATGGTCATATCGCCGGCCGTACCCATGGTGGGGCTTTGAAAGACCCGGGAGACAAACAGGGCCATTTTGAAATCAGGCCATTTCGTTACATCCTGTCCGTTTACGATCACCTGTCCCTCGTCAGACTCAACGGTTCCGGAGATTACGTTCAAAAGGGTGGTCTTACCGGCACCATTGGAACCGATGATGGTGATGAAATCACTTTCAGCAACCTCAAGGCTAAGGCCGTCCAAAGCCCGCTTTTCATCCTGTGTGCCTGGGTTGAATATTGCGGCGATTCCATTTAATGTCATCAAATAATCGGCCAAGATTCAGATTCCTCTAAGCTTTAATTTTTTCTCCCGTTTTCCGCGAATGGCCGGGACTGCCAGGGCGATGACGACCATGAGACCGGTTGCCATTTTGAGATCGGTTGGGGCAAGCCCCAGACGCATGCCAAGGGCAATAATAAAACGATAGAGGACCGAACCGACGGCCGCGGCAGAAGTAAGCCTGACGACTGTTGTCGGTTTAATCAGCGCTTCTCCGATAATAATCGATGCCAGGCCGGCAACAATCATACCGATACCCATGCCCACATCGGAAAAACCCTGGTCCTGGGCGATAAGAGCGCCGGCCAGGGCGACCATGGTGTTTGAAAGCCCCAGTCCGAATATAGTGGCCTTATCTGTGTTGACGCCCAGGGCGCGGATCATCTGTTCGTTGTCCCCGGTAGCCCGCAGCCCCAGTCCGTACTCGGTGTGGAGGAAGACATCGATACCGATTTTGCATACGATTGCGATAACCAGAAAGAAGATGATTACCGGTATATCGCGGGATATATCCATTGTTTCCATGGGCGTGAACAGGGTTTCTCTGTTCAGCAGTGGGATGTTGGCCCGTCCCATAATTCTGAGGTTGACCGAATAAAGGATGGTCATCATCAAAATTCCGGCCAGAAGGGAGTTGATCTTAAATTTTGTGGCAAATATTCCGGTCAGGCATCCGGCAGCAAACCCGGCTGCCATGGCGATCAGTGTTGATGTAGCCGGATCGAGCCCGTCGAATATCAGCCGGGCCGCCACCGCTCCCCCCAAAGGGAAACTGCCGTCAACCGTCAGATCCGGGAAGGCTAATACGCGAAAAGTCAGAGCGATTCCAAGGGCAACGAGGGCATAAGCCAAACCCTGTTCCAGCGAGATGGGGATGATATAGAGCATGGCGGTCCCTATTGTAATGTTAGGTTTTCAGATCTGGCAACCTATAAAAGCCGCGCCCGATAGGGTTGAAAAGATGCGTGGCGGGCGCGGCCTGGGATTATCGAGCGCTATTTAACAACTTCATCTGCCATTTTAACATATTTGGGGTCAAGTTTAAGCCCCTGAGCTTTGGCTGCTTTGAGATTGACGACAAGTTTCAGTCTTTTGGTCAGGCTGGAAGGAATATCCCCCGGGTTTTTACCGCCTTTCAGGATATCAACCGCTTTCAGGCCCGCGGTGTAACCCACCTGGAAATAGTCGAAACCGAGGGCCGCGATCGAACCGCGCGGCACGGATTCGACGCCGCCGCCAAAAAGAGGTATATTCTTGTCATTGCAGACTTTTACAAGGGATTCGAAGGCTGAAACCACGGTATTGTCGGAGATGATA
>JAFDDW010000648.1 GCA_019310665.1 Deltaproteobacteria bacterium | reverse complement strand
TTAGGCGCTTTGCGCCATGCTAAGATGTGATGCTTCCCATCCGAGGATCGCCTTTTTCCTGGCCGTTCCCCCGCCATAGTTGCCGAAGTCGGCCGTCTTGCGAATCACCCGGTGACAGGGAATAATAAAAGAAACAGGATTTTTGCCGACCGCACTGCCCACCGCCCGGGTGGCTCCGGAAATACCCACCTGAATCGCCACATCTTCATAGGAAACGACCGCACCAAACGGAATTTTGATCAAAGCTTCCCAGACTTTTATCTGGAAATTGGTACCGTTTAAAATTAAATGCAATGGTGTGGAAGTGTCGGCGAATGACGGATTAAAAATCCGCTCAACCAGTTCCCGGGAGGCATGCGGATCTTCAACTATATCCGCCTTTTTCCAGAAAAACCGTAATTCCGAGAGCGGATCCTTTCTATCTCTGTTTTTTACGAAAAAGAAGCCGCAAATACCTCTTGCAGTTGTGGCCAGCAGGCATTCGCCAAACGGGCTGGGGTGAAAACCATACTTAATGGTAATCCCGTCCCCTTTGGATTTGTATTCTCCCGGTGTGACCGCCTCACAGGTAACAAATAGGTCGTGCAGCCGGCCGGGACTGGACAGGCCGGCTTCGTAAGTGACGTCCAGAAGGTTGGCGGAATCCTCAAGCAGCTGTTTGGCATATTCTTTGGTCAAAAATTGTAAAAACCGCTTGGGGCTGATACCGACCCACCGGCTGAAAAGACGTTGAAAATGGTATTCGCTCAGGCCGATGTGGGCAGCGATTTCCTTCAGGTCCGGTTGAGACGAAAAATTTTTCTCAATAAACTTAATAGCCTTTTCAATCCGATCATAATCGTCGCTGACCTGGGATAGGGAGGGTGTTTTCATATCATGCATCACCTTTCTATAAACTGTTTTTATGATTCAGCCTGAATATAGGCCATATCATATACCCGCGCCACCCGAATCTTGCTGTTTTGGGTTTCTATTCCAATTTTTTTTAAACCGCAAATTCAATTATTTACTCTTTTCTAATAATCTGTTGACATGAAGTATCTTTTTGCTATATATCAATTAGATATATAAATGGTAAAGAATGCTATGAAAAAAAGTAAAACCAGGTTCGCCGTTCTGGGAATATTATCCTACGGGCCCATGTCCGGCTATGATATTAAAAAATTCTACGCGCAAAGTGTGGCCGGCTTCTGGAGCGAAAGCTACGGCCAAATCTATCCCATTTTGAAACGACTGGCTGGAGAAGGACTGGCCACAAAATCAGTCCGCGAACAGGAGGGCAAACCGGACCGCCACATTTACACCATAACAGAAAAAGGACGCGAGGAATTGCAGCAGTGGCTGGTGGAACCCACCGGGCGGCATATCGGTCGTCACGAGGCTCTTTTAAAGCTAATGTTCGGCAAACAGATTTCGGTTGCCGATAATATCATTCAAATCAAACGCTTCCGGGACCGCCAACGAAATGAGCTAAAGGAGGTTGAAGAATTAAAAGAACGGTTTAAAAATGAGAAAGTCGACGACCCCAATATACCCTTCTGGCAACTGGCATTCTCCTACGGGGAACACGTAAACCGTGCATACATAGAATGGGCGGAGGAAGCCCTAGAGGCGCTGTGTAAAATGGAATATAAAACTTCATCTCGAAAAAAAACGAGTTAATAAGGTGGGTACGAGCTCCCGCCTCGACCTCACCGAGGGTCCAATACTTAAGACCCTGGTTCGACTTGCCGTGCCGGTTACCGTCAGCATGGTGCTTTTTACCGTTTACCTGCTGGTCGATCTTTATTTTGTGGGGCGATTGGGACCGGATGCCGTCGCAGCGCTATCTATTTCGAGCAATGCCTTTTTCATTCATCTGGGATTTTCCACGGTTCTGGGAACCGGCGGCATGGTACTGATTGCCCAGGCTTTCGGCCGCAAAGACTATACTCACGCGGCAAATGTTTTCAAACAAAGCATTCTAATGGCCCTGGTCGTCGGCGTTTTTGAAGCGGTTACCGGCTTGCTGATTGCACCTTCCTACATAAAATTTTTTGGAGGAAGCGGCCAATCACTCCAGTGGGGAATTGAATATTTTCAGATTTTTTGTATTTCATTTTTGTTTATGATTTTGCTTTATGTTATCGGGAATTGCCTCCGGGGAATGGGAAATACCAAAACCCCGATGATCATCATGCTCCAGGCCAATATTCTTAATATTGTGCTGGATCCTATTCTTATTTTCGGCTGGTTGGGGCTGCCGGCGATGGGGGTGCGCGGCGCAGCAATTGCATCTTTGATTTCTCAAATTTATGCGCTCGGTATTTATTTTTATCTTATTTTTATCAGGGGATCTCACATCAATATAAAGGGGGCTTGGCGGCTGAATCCGGAAATAATTAAACACAGCCTATATATTGGAATCCCGTCGGGAATGAATCATTTTTTGCTGGCGGCCAATTTAATGATCACCTATCGCGTCATCAGCGTCTATGGAACCGCCTCGTTGGCATCGATCGGCATCGGATTTAGAATACTTCAGGGGATTTACATACCGGTCATTGCTATGGCAGCGGC
>JAFDDW010000647.1 GCA_019310665.1 Deltaproteobacteria bacterium | reverse complement strand
ACTCGCCCTTGACGACCAACGAATTTGTTAATCGTTTCCTGGAGGTGGGGCAGCAGTTCAAGGATAAGGCGGCTATCATTATCCCGGCCATACTGATTGATGAAGGAAAGGATATGCTTGGCAGACCGCCTTTGCGCCTGATCAATGACTCTTTGTTTAAGCTCAGCGACAAAAAAGACGGATACGGCCGACAGGGTTTTCGGCTTTCCGCACTGATCTTTGCCAATCCGCATATGTTTGATATTAATACGGCCAACACGGCCTATAACCTTCGCAAATGTCTGAACCCGACGGTGCAACTGAAACTCTTCCAGATTACCCGCGGCCTGGGCTATCCGAATGTATATTCAAAATATTTTTTGAGAAAGGATTTAAGTATCAAAGAAACCGCGAATATCCTGGGGGCCTTTTTCAACGGCCGGCTGGAACTAATTCCCATGACGGGCGTAGAAGCAACCTATGATTATGACGGAACCGATCAGGAGTATCGCATGATATCCAAGGTGCTCAAAGCAAATGAAGGGAACAAGTCTTAACAACCGGAATGTGGATTTGGCTGTGTGTTCGGTTTTTCCCGAGCGTAGTCTCGGAAAAAGCTTAGGACCTTTTCTTCCCATCTCGTGCCTGTTTCTCGGCCGATTGTAAATTTCAGCTCCTTTTTCGATTTTATATTATCCTGCCCACAACTTCGGTTGTATTCCTGTAACATATTGATCTTATTTATAAACCCATTCTCCAGGCACCAATACGGATCGCATGTCCCGGCTTCCCTGCCGTTAGATAACATTTTGGTCATCTGGCCGTCATCTGGCCGTTAACTTTATGGTTTAAGTTCTATCCAGGACAAAGCCAATACAGGCCAACTAAAAGACAGGGAGGAAAAAATGAAACAGACATTTAAATTTACACGGTACCTGGTCGTTATGGTAATGATCGGACTTTTACTGGGCTCCGGTCTTCCAATGGCAACAGCAGCCAAAAATGCGCCGGTTCGAATGGTACCCCAAAATTTCAGTGCCCTGGCTGAAACCGTCAGCCCGGCAGTGGTTCACATTCGGGTGGTCAAAATCGTTAAAAGCGAGGGCCCCGCCTTTGGTCCTTTCAACCGAAATCCGTTTGGTGATAACGAACAGTTCCGGGATTTCTTCAGCCACCGTTTCGGTCCGCAGCGTCGACCGGAATTTAAACAACCGGGTCTCGGTTCCGGTTTCATCATCGATAAGGCCGGTTACATTGTCACCAACAATCACGTGGTGGATGGTGCCGACTCTATCAAAGTCATCCTCAAAGATGAAACCGAATACAACGCCGAGGTGATCGGGCGCGATCCGGTGACCGATATCGCTTTGATCAAGATCGAGGCCAAACATGATCTTCCCTCAGTTCCCCTGGGAAGCTCCGACAATTTGAAAGTTGGTGAATGGGTAACGGCCATAGGCAGCCCTTTTGGGCTGCAGTATACCGTGACCGCCGGTATCGTCAGCGCCAAGGGCAGGGTCATCGGTTCCGGTCCCTATGACGATTTTATCCAAACCGATGCCTCCATTAACCCCGGCAACAGCGGTGGACCCCTGATCAATATGCAGGGTCAAGTCGTCGGTATCAACACCATGATCATCGCCGGCGGTCAGGGAATCGGTTTTGCCATTCCCATCGATCTTGCCAAGAGCATCGTCACCCAGCTAAAAACCAACGGTCAAGTCACCCGTGGCTGGTTGGGGATAAATATTCAGGATCTCAAAGGCCAGCTGGCCGAATATTATGGGGTTAGCGCCAAAACCGGGGTACTTGTTGCCAGTGTTGTGCCCGGGGATCCAGCAGATCAGGCCGGAATTCAACCCAAAGATATCATTACGGAAATCAATGGTGAAAAGGTGACCTCCAGCCGCGATCTGACCAAACTGGCCGCCAATCTGGGTGTCGGAGATACAGCCAAGGTGACGATATTGCGAAACGGCAAATCAAAGACCCTCGAAATCCAAATCGGCAAAAGGCCGATGACCATGGCTTCCGCTTCCGAAAGTCGTCAAAAGGAAAAACAGGGCCAATACGGCTTTAAGGTAGCCGATTTAACCCCGGAGATGGCCCGACGTTTCAAGATTGAAGAAACATCAGGCGTCATCGTGGTGGGTGTTGTAGCCAACAGTCAGGCGGATACGGCCGGGGTACAGCAAGGAGACCTCATCATCGAAATCAATCACAAAGATATTGGATCAGTGAAAGATTTCAAGGCGTTGATCGACCAACCGAATAAGGCGGACGGAATCAATCTGCTCGTCAAACGCCTGAATTCCGGTTTGATGGTAATTCAGCTGGTATAAAGTTAATAGGTTCCCGGCAGGGCTACGTCATTTAAAGTCGAAGGGCAAATCCCAATGACCAAGGATTTAGCCAAAGAAATGCCTAAATTGCCTAAAATGCCTAAAGTTGAGGTCTGCCTCTGGCGGATCGATTTTATCAAAAGAAAAAAGCAAGATATGAGATTATACTCATTTGCCGGTTGCTGATCTTTCATGCTGAAAATACCAGACGTTTATAATAAAGACGGAGCGAAGTGACAC
>JAFDDW010000646.1 GCA_019310665.1 Deltaproteobacteria bacterium | reverse complement strand
TTTGAAGCCGCTTTCTTTTTTGACCTGATGGGCGGATACGCCGGTGGCACCGAGTTGGGGCAAAACGAGTTGGTGATGGTTGACCACCTTTTTCAGCATGGTTTGCTTTATGCGATGCACCACCTCCAGCGTTGAAAAGAGTGCTTTGCCCGCAGCGCACCAGACATTTATACCGCGGGTATCCAAAACCAGTACCCAGGCATCTAAATACGTCAACTCTTGGCGCAGGGTGTCAAAGGTGAGCTTGTAATTGGCGGTGACCAGGACCGGTGAATCCTGATCGGGATTACCTACACAGTAAAGTCCGGGGGCAATTTTATATTGATCTCTTTTTATTCCCAGACGGGCGATCAGGGTGCCCAGATGATCAGATCCTTCGAGTTTCGTTTTAATCCGGGGTACCGGCCCGCACGGTGTGTCTTTAAAATCTTCGACAAAACTCAGCAGCTGATAGCCCGGTTTTTCAAGCGAGCTGCTCTGCGGTCCCGGTGGAGATCCACAACACACCTCATTTTGGAGACTGACCTCAGAAAGCGGTTGAAGACCGGTTTGTATACTGGATAAACCGGTGCAGCTGTCACCGGAGCAACACTCATTATTCTGCCGGTCTAAATCGCCCATGTTATATAACCTCTTTCTTGTATAGTGGTTGTCAAAAAATCTCCCGGAGGGCATTTCTTCCAATTGGGAGACTAATCTATTTTCCGGCCACGGTCAATTTTTTTCCAGTGCTGTTTACTTTATAAAAGTTCAACTAAATTTAATTTTGAGATTTACCCTTCGACTGGGGCTCAGGGTGGTGAGCCTGTCGAACCATTTGTAATTTGGTGCTTGGGATTTGGGATTTTATCGGCCTATTGAACTTTCTGATTTAAATGGTCTATGATTTTACATTGACGTTCCCCTGAATTTTTCCGGAAATGTTTGTTGCAGCAGCATTGACGCAAACTAAGACACACCCGGCAACGGTCGTCACTGCACTGCTGGCAGGAAAAGCAATCTTGGCACGGATGCTTTTTAGAGCTCCCCCGGGGTTCATCGGGAACATATACTTTGCCCTTTAATCCGGGCACGGACACAAACGACATGTTGGCTCCTAACCGTTTCACACTCAGACTTTGGGGCGGCACGCTTCACTATCATCATGTTTATACATATTTGACAATCCAGTCAGGATTATATGCCGGATAATAATTTAAGTATTCTTTTGAACCGATACAACCCCTTAGGGAGTATTTTCTGGGCTGGAGGTGTGGATGAGTTGTCCGAGCATGCCGCCGATCACCGCGCATTCCAGCCCGAAGGGAAGATATCCGGCATAGCCCAGCAGCGGCATTTCAAAAATTTGGAATCGATGAACCAGGGGGATACTGTATTCCCATTTTGCCAGGCTGAAATAGTTCCACAGTTCCCAGAATCCGCCGCAAACCGTGGCGGCCAATGCTGCAGCAACGGCACCGCTCCAATCACCTTCAGCTATCGGTGTGAGAATCTGCGGTTCCTTCATCAATGCCTGCAGCCCAGTGATGATCAGAAGGGGGGAGATCCATAGAAGAGGGAAGAAATAATTGGGCCAGACACCGATACCGGCAAGCCCTGCGGCAGACATGGCCAAGACAAATACGGCTGCTTGATTGGGGCATGAGATCCTTATTGGCTTGAAGCTTCCATAAGCCTGCCGGATCCAGTTATGTGAAAGAAACCACTGGCGGGTGCTTAAAACCGCCGGCAGCACTGTGGAAAAGGGCAGGGTTGCGTACCAGAAATAGGCCCAGGGACTGAATTCGACACCGACATAATACCAGTTTTGAGCAAAGCGGTTCAGATATTCAAAAAACCACCAGAACACGGCACTGATCGGAAAAAGCAACAGAAAAAAACCGGACCGATCCGTCATCAAGCAATGTCCGGTCCGACGGCAGCTTAGGGCGTTGACGACAACGATATAAGAAAACCACAACAGGCTGAAGGTATGCGGCTGATAGGCGCTGAACCAGGCAAATCGTGTCCAGGCCAATATCCAGGAAACAAGTCCGGTGATGACTCCGATCCAGCCCCACCATGGGAATGGGTATGATGCTGAGCGGGGGTTGGGGGCGGATGTTTTTTTGTATGATTGGGACCCTTTGATAATCAGGGGAAGCACAACCGCCAGGATACTGAAGGCAATAGCGGTAAAGGCAAGCCATGAAAACGGGGCATGGATGACATAGCGGGTTTGGGGAGGAAATTCCAGATATCTGGCGATCGGATAGCCGGCAACCCACCCACCGAGCATAGGCAGACCCAGCAGCATGGCTGCCAGAATCAGGAATTTTAGTAAAAAGGGCTTAATATCGGACATTCGTCATTTGTCATTTGTCATTCCTATGAAGCATCCTGCAGCTCAGCAGGTAACTCACAGGCTTCAGAGGCTTTGCGGGTCTCGACGTAATGGGCGGCTGCCAGGGCGGCCGTGCAGCCATCGGCAGCGGATAATACGATTTGTCTGGCATATTTTTCCCGCAGATCACCAATGACGAAAATGCCGGGGCTATTGGTTTCGCATTTTTCGTCGGTAACC
>JAFDDW010000645.1 GCA_019310665.1 Deltaproteobacteria bacterium | reverse complement strand
ACGCCCTGGCAGTTAGGACCCATTACCCGCATGCCGTATTGTTTGGCCGTTGCCAGAAAATCCTTTTCAATGGCTTCGCCTTCGGGACCGATTTCGGAAAAACCGCCGGAGTTGATAATAACATTTTTAACTCCTTTTTTCCCGCAGTCTTCCATGGCCTGGGGCACGAATTTGGCCGGGATGACCATGTGGACGACATCGATGTTGTCGGGACAATCCATAATGGATTTGTAGGCTTTGAGCCCCCGAATTTCATCGGCCTTGGGGTTGATGGGGTAAATTTCTCCCTTGAATCCAAAGTCGATTAGATTTTTAATGACCCGGTTGCCGATGGACAGTTCCTTGGAGGACGCTCCG
Source organism: Deltaproteobacteria bacterium (assembly GCA_019310665.1). Taxonomy (GTDB): domain Bacteria; phylum Desulfobacterota; class Desulfobacteria; order Desulfobacterales; family JAFDCJ01; genus JAFDCJ01. Next base: position 2,210 of record JAFDDW010000645.1, on the reverse strand, counting down.
ATGACGGCCGCTGACTTTGGTCGAAATAAAGATTCTAACATTATGCTCTCCTTCATTTTATGGCACAAAAAACATTTAATTACCGAGTTACTGTTTGAGTTCTCACAATAAATGCCTAAAATGCCTAAATTGCCTAAAATGCCTAAAATTAAGGATGTCAATCATTTATATGGCAGAGCAGACCCTTTTACTGGGAGCTATGAGCTCCAACGTCCAGTACCTGCACCCCCTGACACCCGAAACCTTGTATGAAACTCCGCCTGGTCGGAACAATGAACAGATTGAACGTCGAACATCGAACGCCCAACATCGAACGTCCAATATTGATGACGCTACGCTTTATCTATTTTAAAACAAGCCAACAACGCTGAAGACGTGATCTAAAGACACAAAATTTCGAAGGGAAGATTCGTTCGCGCAGCGCAGGCGCTTGCGCCGCGTGTTGCTCAGTCTTTTTTTAAATTGACAGAATACATTATTCGATGTTCGACGTTCAATGTTCGATGTTCGATGTTCATTTTTTAATTAACCCGTTACATGAAACTACAAAGTTTCTTTTTTGATTAAACTGGCCGCTTTTCAGGCCAGCGGCGGCGCTGACACCTGAAACCCATCACTTAACTGCTTTCATCCAGCTGTTCGATAAAGGCTTCGACGTTTGTTTTGGTCTGCTCATCGGAAAGCATCCTCAGATCGTTCAGATCCCCGTTGATGATCAGATGCGGGATCTCGGTTACCGCTGACAGCCGCTGGGCCATGCCGTAACGGCAGTTGGTGTTATTGGGACAGGTTTTGGCATCGTGGTAAATAATGCCGTCGATCTTGAAAAATTCCAGCATTTCCCGGATGTATTTTTCTTTTTCATCATCGGAGCGCACAATGAACAATTCCGTGTAGGCACGGGCCATGCTGTTAAAAGGATCTTCCGGATCCAGGGCCGAAAATATCCAGCTGTTGCAGTAGGTGGAGGCGATAACATTAGCGTTCAAACCGGCAAACAATTTGGAGTGGGCACTGAGCCGTCCCCAGACCGGCATGCCATCCCAGTAGATTCGGTGGTTTTCTTTGTCCACCGCACCTTCTTCGTTTTTGACGCGTTCTTTTAGTTCGGCCAGCAGAATTTCATATACGTCCAAGGTTTTCTGGGTTCCCCGGCCTACCACGGCCGGCCCCATCAGGGTGGTTCCGTCGAAAAATGTCAGCGGGGAGGGGACCGCGGCTGCCGCATCCAGTATTTGCTTCCAGATGTCCGAGCAATCGCGCGACAGCCGGACGGCTTCTTTGAGCGCATCAAGCTCAAACTTGGTGCCGGAGACTTTCTCCAGGGGCTCCACCAGCGCTTCCATCTGCTTGGCGATCGAGGTGATGTGTGCCTCGGTGACTTCGCCGATATTGCGGTGGGTGTAAACACCGATGGACGGAACGTTGAATTTCTCCCCGTACCAGTTAAACCAGTCCTGAACGTCGCGGCACTGATTGGTGTTGTAGACCAGGACATCCGGCTTGGGGATGCTGTCGATATTGTAAATTTTGGTCAGCGGGGTGATGTTTTTGACGAAGGCCCCGATGTCAGCGGTCAGGTATGAACATATTTCCGGTGAATATCCCAGGGCATTGGCTTCCGGGATCAGATCGGTGGCCATGCGGGTGGCGCCCAGCATGGCGGAGTGGGTCTCGGGAAAGTAGACCAGAAACCCCATGGCCCGCAGGATTTCAGCCGGCCCCACGCTGGTGCACCAGGCGATTTTGGGATTGCCGGCCTTGGAAGCTTTGTCAATCTCCAGGTAATAATCCGCCATGAATTTTCCGACATCCGCAGCGGCGGCTATTTTTTTTCGAACAACTTTTTTTTCTTCTGCCATGTTGTGTCCTCCACAATTCAGTTTTTAAATTTTATCTTGCAAAGATTAAGATAATTCTAACTTGCTGTCTATAATTTGAACTATAAAATTCGAAATCCGAAACTCGAAACAAATTCGAAATAATTAATGACCAAAATTCGAAACTTTTTTTGAAAATTTGAATTTTGAATTTATGATTTGTTTCGTATTTCGATTTTCGTGCTTCGGATTTAACTGCTGGTTACGTATAATAAATCTTTTAGTGCCCTTATATTAACTTTAATCACCCAGCTGAATTCATCGCATAAAGTGCTGCCCCGATAGCACCGGTGAGTTGCGGGTGCTCGGGGACCAGTATTTTATGGCCGG
>JAFDDW010000644.1 GCA_019310665.1 Deltaproteobacteria bacterium | reverse complement strand
GCGGGGGGTACCATAAATCTGAGAGCTGCCATGTTCGATGCGAGCTTCGGTTAATTTTTTCAATAATGTCGCCGACAAGGCCTCCAGTGCCGGTAAAATGTATCCAGCCGGTATCTCTTCAGTTCCAATCTCAAGCAATAGAGTGTTCATATCATCCTCAATGTCGCGTTGCGCGTTGCGAGTTACGGGTTGCGTGTTACGGGTTGCGAGTCAGGGTTACGCGTTACGGGTTGCGTGTTGCGAGTTGCGAGGTAAAAATTGAGAAACATAAAATTGACGGTTTCGTAAAAAGTAGAATTCTTCCTTTTATCTGGATGCCCGCCTTCGCGGGAATGACAATTAAATCATTAATATCGGGTAGTTAAATTACCGTCATACCCGCGAAGGCGGGTATCCACTTGGTTCTGTGACTTTTTACGATTTCATCAAAATTAAGCAGAAATATCGCCAACCTCGATACCGGCATCCCGCGACCCGAAACGCGTTCCCCGCAACTCGACTCAAGCAACGCGCAACTCGCAACGCGTTCCCCGTAACCCGTAACCCGCAACAGTTAGTTTTTGTTCTTCAACAGCGGGAATCCCATTTCTTCACGCTGCTTCAGATAGCCTTTGGCACACCTTCGGGCGAGATTCCTGATGCGCGCGATATAACCGGTGCGCTCGGTGACACTGATGGCACCGCGTGCATCCAGAAGGTTAAAGGTGTGCGAGCATTTGAGACAGTATTCGTAGGCCGGAAGAACAAGCCTGTCCTCGATTTGTTTCAATGATTCCGATTCATATTTACTGAACAAATCAAATAGAACCGCAACATCGGCCTTTTCAAAATTATAAGTCGACTGCTCGACCTCCTGCCGGTGATGCACCTCTCCGTATGTGACCTCATCGTTCCATTTCAGGTCATAGACGTTGTCAACACCCTGAAGATACATGGTAATGCGTTCCAACCCGTAGGTCAGCTCTACCGGTATCGGACTCAACTCGATGCTGCCGGCCATCTGAAAGTAAGTAAACTGGGTGATTTCCATACCGTCCAGCCAAACCTCCCAGCCCAGGCCGGCGGCACCCAGGGTCGGAGATTCCCAGTCATCTTCAACGAAACGAATATCATGATCCAGCGGATCGATTCCCAGTGCCTTCATGCTCTGCAGATATAATTTCTGAACGTCAAAGGGCGACGGTTTTAATAGCACCTGGTATTGATAGTAATGCTGCAGGCGATTGGGATTATCACCGTAGCGGCCGTCCGTCGGCCGCCTGGAAGGCTGAACATAAGCGACATTCCATGGTTCCGGCCCCAGGGCTTTTAGGGTGGTAAAGTGGTGAAACGTTCCCGCGCCGACTTCCAGGTCATAGGGTTGCACCATTACGCAACCTTTACGAGCCCAAAATTTGTTCAGTTCCAGAATAACATCTTGAAAGTTCATTCCCTGTTCCTTTTCCTGAGTATTTGAAGGGTCGAGGAATTTCACCCCGAATTCCTATTGAGGGAACCGTTGGCGCTTTTCTGATTATCAGCGAAGTTTGAAAAACTCCCCGACCCCTCAACTAAACACAAAATACCAAACACTAACGATTCAATGAACAACCACACCCTTAGTATCAATCTCAACGTTAAGCAAACCGGCCTCTTTGCGGGTAGAAAGAGACTCTTCCCACAAAGGTCTCAATCTGTCAATATTTTCAATTCCCCCCAGGGCCCAGATACATCCTCCCCCTCCGGCACCGGTAAAGCGGGCACCGCAACCGTTTTGCAAGGCGGTTTCAACCAGTTTCTCACCGACATTATCCAACACATCCGGAGTCAGTTCCCTGCGGATGGCGGTTTCCCGGTTCATGTATTCAGCAGCCTGCCGATAGTTGTGGTCTGCCAGAGCAGCTGTAAACCGATGGGTTTGATCAATGATTTCCCTCCATCGGCCGCGATTCTTACCGGCAAGAAACTGCTGAACCCATCTGCCGTTGATGTCTTTAGAAACGTGGGGTTTACCACAATAGGCCAAAAGAAGGCGGCGCTCAAGTTCTTTATGGGTTTCTTTTTTGACGGCGACTTTGCGCTTATAATGGGAGTGCCCGGGACGATCCTGCCAGTACCATACATGCACCCCACCGTAGGCTGCGGCCAGTTGATCCTGAGAGCCGCAAGGCACCCCGGCTACGGTCTCTTCAAGCTTATAGGCCAGAAGGGCTATTAATCGCCGATTAAGCCTGCTGTCGGACGCCACGACAGACAGCGCCGCAACAAGGGCCACCGCAGCTGCGGATGAACCTCCCAACGCGCTGCGTGGCGGGGACCCGGATTCAATATCGATATGAATCCCCTGGGCCTTGAAATAGGCGGCCGTGGCAAACATCAGACCCAGTGGGTGATCAAAGGGCGCGGCATCTGCCGGGAATTCTGCATCCTTGAATCCCCTGGAAGAAATTTTTATTAAACCTTTGGTGTATGGCAACAGACGAACCCGGGTTCTGAGCCCCAGGGCGATATTAAACGTACAGGGATTCAGATGGCCCAACGGGTAATAAAACGTAGGAATATCCAGCGTACCGCCCATATCGATCCGGCAGGG
>JAFDDW010000643.1 GCA_019310665.1 Deltaproteobacteria bacterium | reverse complement strand
GATCCCCCGGCATGCAAGGGGAGAGTGTCTCCCATCGCAACTGAAAGCTTTATACGTCTGGGGCTCTCAATCTTTTCCACGCACACGGATTCCCAGCCGTGCGTCGTGGTCAGCATTACGGTCTCACCTGATAAGTTTGCCAGATGATTCATATGTCGTCGGGCAACTTCGATAGGTTTGATTTTCGCCGCTACCAAATTTCCCATTTTAAAAATCGTCAACCCCAGGAAAAATTTCTTTGTATCGGGATCTTTTGATAAAAATCCTTTTTTAAAAAGGACATCCAGATATTTATATGTTGTACTCAGGGGAATAGATAGCTGGCCGGATATTTCCTGGGCGGAAAATGCCTGATTTTCGGAATAAAAATAATTGAGGATATCTATAGCTTTTTCTAAAGAAGAAAAGGTCCTATCCATTTTATTCTCATTATACAAGAATTGATTTTAATATATGTAGAATTTTTTAATTCGATACCAAACCCCATAAGGAGTGTCAAGGAAAATATTAACCAAAATAAGATGTAGGATGTTAAGTAACCAGCACCGCAAAAGCTCGGAGTATTTTCAGTTTACTTGAATCCGGATATCCTTGTGAACAAGCTTAATTTGGCATTTGAACTCTATCCGATTATGTATTTATATAATGTAAATTCAGTATTCAAACCTAAACATTTTACAGCTTTTCATTTTGTTAGCGTGCCTAAGTCAAATCTGAACAACAACCTAATTTCATAGTAGATTAGATCTACCAATCCTCTTAATTCACAAAACATAAAAAGATTAATAGCCTGACGAAATCTGACGAAGCTTCACGACTGCCTGAAAGGCAACAGGAGCGTTTTCAAGCAACAATGTCCTAACTACCCGTTATTAAATCTTATTCATTTTAAGCGTTTTTGATTGGAAAATACGATGACTACGGGGTGGGCTAATAATATCAGGCACTTACAAATTGCATTTTTTACAACAAATGCAAGTGGGCTAGACATAGGCTAGACATAAGGCTTTTGGGCATGAAAACAGCGATTTAGCTACTTTGCTAACCCGCTTAAATTATTTATATTATTGGTCGGGGCGAGAGGATTTGAACCTCCGACTTCCTGCTCCCAAAGCAGGCGCGCTACCAGGCTGCGCCACGCCCCGATTTCGGTTAGGCGGGATTCAGTATCATGCTCAGGCTTTTGTTGCAAGCCTAGGGTTGTTCCTGAGAAAAAAAGTCCTCGATTCCCTTGCGGATCTGCTTGGCAAGATCCATCATAAAACGATCATCGCGTAATTTTTTTTCTTCTGCCGGATTGGTCAGATACCCGACTTCGATCAGGACCGCCGGCATGGCCGCACCCTGCAGCACTGCCAGTGGATATCCTTCTATTCGGCTTTGGTTGGAATTGATATTTTTGAGGCGGAAATCGATTGCCCGGGCCAGGGTCTGGCTTTTCTCAAGGTATCTGCTTTGAACATTTTTCCATAAAATCGGCTTGTTATGTTTCTGGCCGACGGATGACGGACTCTGGTTTTGGCCGGGATCAGATTTTGAGAAATTTTGATAAAAAAATAGGGTGATACCGGCTGTACTGTGGGCGAAACTGGCGCCGGTATGTATACTGATGAATACGTCTGCATTCAGGTGATTGGCCAAAGAGGTCCGGTTAACCAGATCGACCAGGTAATCGTCGGTGCGCGTCAACACCACTTTGTATTCCCGCCCAAGATCGTCTGCAAGCAATCGTGCCAGCTCCAGCGTGACCGTTTTTTCTAAAGTGCCATCCGGACCCCGGGCACCAAATTCCTGTCCCCCGTGGCCGGGATCTATAACGATGATCTGTTTGAAGGCTTCAAACAGTGTTTGTTTGGCGATGGCCGGCATTGCGCTGCCGATAAACAGCAAGCTGACGATCAGGGCCACGCATGGGCGCCGATATTTTTGGAAAACAGGTATCACTGGGTACATCCCAACCCGGACAAGCCGGAAATAAAAAAAGAATCTCTAAATTTGGTTGAACATCGCCTCAGATTGGTATATGCTCGCCCCTTTTTCCCCGATGCTAAATTTCATTGCCAGGGAGGTTGCTTTGCAGCTATTCGCATTGACAATATCAGGATTGTCTCTTATACTGGTATCTAACGAAATCGGGTATAAAGTCAAGAGGGTAGGTTGTCCGGGGGGAAGTTTTCCGAATAGGCGAGAGTGGCGGAATTGGTAGACGCACTGGACTTAGGATCCAGCTCTGGCGACAGAGTGGGAGTTCAAGTCTCCCCTCTCGCACCAGTTTGAACCTAAACTGAGCGTTTTAACTTAGGTTGAATATTCAGAGCTAAGTGCCCGGGGGGAAACGATTTCAAGGACCTAGCTTATTAGAAAGGATGAAAATGCAAGTTTCCGTTGAAGATATAAACAGCGTTAAAAAAACGCTTCACATTGAAATTCCGGAAGAAGAGGTCGTTCGTGAATTGGACAGGGCCTACAACGCACTTAAGAAAAATGCCAAGGTAAAAGGTTTTCGTCCCGGCAAGGTGCCCCGCTCGGCTCTGGTGCGGTTATTTAAAAAGGACATCCATGCCGATGTGACATCC
>JAFDDW010000642.1 GCA_019310665.1 Deltaproteobacteria bacterium | reverse complement strand
TTAATCGCATAGTCAAATAAAGAATTCGTCAAATGGTTTGAAATCGTAGCGGGCTTAGAGGTTTGAGGAGCGCTTCGCTTTAGGTTAGAGGCTGAAAAGCAGAATGTTCAGACATCAAACCTCTGACCTCAAACAGCCGAAGGCTTGGCCTCAAACCTCCAACCTCAAACCTCGGACAACCGGGGGTTTTGAGCTCATTTGCCAATAAACTATTCAACCAGATAGAGAAAATAATGAAGGTAAGTATCAGCTGGCTCAAAGACTACATAGACATCCGGATGGATGCCGCCGATCTGGCGGATGCGCTGACCATGGCGGGACTGGAAGTGGAATCGGTCTCCAATCGCTATGCGTATCTCCAAACGGTGGTCGTCGGGGGCGTCATGGAAGTCAGACCCCACCCCAACGCCGACAAGTTGACCATCTGCCGGGTCGACACGGGAGACCGAAGCTATACGGTTGTGTGCGGAGCACCCAATGTCTCAGAGGGCATGCTGGCGCCCCTGGCGATGCCCGGTACGGTTTTCCCGGACGGATCTCAGCTGGATCAAAGCGTGATCCGGGGAGAAAAATCCGAAGGCATGCTGTGCAGCGACGTGGAACTGGGACTTGGCACCGACAGCAGCGGCATCATGGCGCTTGATTCGTCGTTGAACGTGGGAGATCGACTCGCTCAAGCCCTCGGTCTTGAAGATACGGTTTTTGAATTTGATCTGACACCCAACCGGCCCGACTGCCTCAGCGTGATCGGCATCGCCCGGGAAATTGCAGCCATTCAGAACACAGCGCTAAAATATCCCGATTACAGTCTGGCGGATAAAAAAAACACTATTTCCTCGTTAACATCGGTCCGGATTGAAGCTCCCGACCACTGTCCGCGCTATACCGCCAGGCTGGTGGAAAACATAGTGTTAAAACCGGCCCCTTTCTGGATGCAGGACCGCCTGCTGTCCGTTGGCTTACGGCCGATTAATAATATCGTGGACATCACCAATTATGTTTTAATGGAAACCGGCCAACCCTTGCACGCTTTTGATTTTGATCAGCTGACACAAAATCGAATTGTGGTTAAAACCGCCGCTGATGGTGATAAGTTTGTCACCCTGGATCAAAAAGAGCGTCCGCTCAACCACCAGATGCTGATGATCTGCGACGGGGAAAAGCCGGTCGCCGTGGGCGGCGTTATGGGCGGTCTGAACTCGGAAATTGAAGATACCTCCCGCCGGGTGTTGATTGAAAGCGCTTATTTCAACCCGGTAAGTATTCGAAAAACTTCTAAAACATTGGGTTTGGCAACGGATGCCTCCCATCGGTTCGAACGCGGGGTGGATCCGGAAGGCACCGTCCGGGCTGTCAACCGCGCCGCAAAGCTCATGGTGGAGCTCGGCGAGGGGACCCTCATCGAAGGAATAATCGACGAATACCCGCAACCTCAGACAATAAATCGTGTCAGCCTGAGTGTCGAGCGCACCCATCGGCTTCTGGGCATCCACCCGGATGGGAACCAGATTAAAGGGCTTCTCGAATCCATAGAATTTAAGGTTGAAAAAATGATACCCGAGGGCGAAGATCAGCGACTGATCGTGGTCCCGCCATCGTTTCGGGTGGATATTTCGCGACCGGAGGATTTGATGGAAGAAGTTGCGCGTCTAGCGGGCTATAATAATATCCCGACTACTTTTCCTGCAATGCCGGCCGAAGCTCGCCCGCCCGCCCGCTATCTGGATCTTAGAAATCGGCTGAAAGGTTTGATGACCGGAGCGGGTTTTACCGAAGCGATCACTTACAGTTTTGTTGCCGAAGCGTCTTGCGACCGCCTGCGGCTCAAAAAAAAGGACCCTCGTCGGAACCTCATTCATATTTTAAATCCCCTGATCGAAGATCAGGCGGTCATGCGCACATCGCTGGTCACGGGATTGGTCAAAACAGCCGTTTATAATATCGACCAGCAGATTAAAAATATAAAAATTTTTGAAATCGGAAAAGTATTCATTAAGACCGAGTCCCAGGACCTGCCCCAGGAACCGGAATTTCTGGCTGCGCTGTGGACGGGAAGCCGCGACGAGGCCTCCTGGCACGGCCGCGAAAACCCCTGTGATTTTTACGATATCAAGGGGCTGGCCGAAGGCCTGATCCATCCTTTGAAAATCGATAACATCCGGTTCACTGCCCTGCCCGAAAATGACTGCGACTATACCCGACCCGGATATTCGGCTCAGATTCTGGCCGCTGAAACTGAGATTGGGGTCGTGGGTGAAATCCATCCCCAGGTCCGCAAGGCCTTTGATTTAAGGCAACCAGCCTATATTTTTGAACTTGATCTGGATAAAATTATTTCGCTGATTCCGCCAACCAGAAACTCTAATCCGATTCCAAAATTCCCTGCCATATACAGGGATATTACCGTCATCATCGACCGCAGAGTCGAAACCCAAATGGTGCTTGGAGCGGTTGAAAAAAACCGCGAAGATCTTGTGGAAAGTTTGCATCTGTTTGATGTCTTTGAAGGTGAACCCATCGCCGCCGGGAAAAAAAGCGTCTCTTTTCGAGTTACTTACCGTTCAGCAGATAAAACCCTG
>JAFDDW010000641.1 GCA_019310665.1 Deltaproteobacteria bacterium | reverse complement strand
GAATCTTTATCTAATTTGCGTTGTCTTTTTTGCTCTTGCTTCAGCTTCCTTGCTAATTCTTTCTTACGCTTTTTAAATGAAAAATGGGATTTCGCCATATTGTCACCTCGAAGGCCGTAATTCTTGATAGTGATGAAAAAAAAGGGCACCTCTCTATTCGAAAGATGCCCTTTTTACTCGGAAGCAAAAGTTAAATCACAGTGACATTAGCTGCGGAAGGACCTTTTTGTCCTTGCTCTATGTCAAAGGAAACCTGGTCGCCATCATTGAGGGATTTAAAACCGTTTGAGTTGATTGCTGAATGATGCACAAACACATCCGGTCCGTCTTCCTGCTCAATAAATCCGAAACCTTTGCGGTCATTAAACCATTTAACAGTTCCATTAGTCATAATAACATTCTCCTTTCGTAAAATTTTCAACGTCGCAAACTGGAGGATGCCACTTTGACAAATGGATTGTTCCTTCAGATAGAAACCGTCCCGATTTTATAAGGCGGGACTTAATTGATTGGGTAGAACATAACCCTTCTTCAGGCCAATAGCAAGCGAATTATAGATCTTTTCAAACGGAATACTCAAAACTTTCTTATAATTTCTACTGGGCCACTCAACTAACCCAAAGTAATGGACAGATCCACGGATTTTTTAAGGGTGTTGGCGACGATGCAGCCTCTCTCGGCGATGCTAATCAGCTTTTCCATCTGCTCTTTATCATTGTGGTCTGCGCTGATAGTCAGTTCAACGGCCGAAAAATGCGGGGGCGAATTTTCCAGGGTTCCTGAAATCGTCATCCTGACGTTCGACACCTCCGCCTCCCGGCCCTGAATGGCGGCCAACAGGTTGCTCATAAAACACCCGCCCAGCGCCATCAACAGGTGCTCCCCTCCCATGGCGCCGCGGTTCTCCCCACCTTTAGCAGTCGGCCGGTCCATAATTGTTGTATGTTCTCTAGCCGCACCTTCAGAGGCCGAAGGAGTGATCTGGTTGACAGTTACCTGTACAGAGTTGCTCATGGTATTCTCCTTTTTCTCGAATTGGTAAAACAGGTAGAACATAAGAATCGGTGGTTGAGAAATCAAGGAGCGAATACCTTGGCATTGAAGCAGAGTTCTTCTGAGAATGAGCTTTCTATGTACTTGGAGACAGCCAGGACTTAAAAGGGGAGTCTCTCATCTCGAATGGAAGACGGCTGATATCGAATCGCTAATGGTCAGACCTTCACGCCGTACACATAGATAATCGACAGTAGTTGTCAAACAATGAAGCATACTATTCGGTTAAGCCGGTTGACTCAACGGCCTGCAGCCACCTGATAACACGCCTGGTGAGGGAGGCCACGCTGGGGGAATAAATTAAATATTAAAGACGCAAATTGTTTGCGAAGAGCTGCATAAGAATAATGTTTCCTGGCAATCCGGTAATTTTTTACCACCATTTTTTCTCGTCGGGCTTTATTATGAATAATATTCTGAACATCTGTTATCACTTCAGCGGTCAGAGTGCCGTCCATCTTTACCAAATCAAAACCCTTGGGTTCGATTTCATCTTTAAAAATTTTGTAACGGTTGACCAGTAAAGGCTTTTTAAAATATATCGCTTCTAGCAAAGCATTGCCGAAACCCTCATATAAGCTGGGATAGGTTACGAAATCGGCTGCCTGATAAACCTCCCACAGAGAAAAATGATCTTTAAAATCCTGGTGGGGAGCGAAAGGGTCATCCACCATATTGTGAATAAAACGGATCTCTATTCTCGATTGGCGGGCAAGCTGGGTAATCTTTTGAGCGTATTCGAAACCTTCATCGCCGGCTTCATGGGACACGACCAGCTTGTATTTCGGGTCATTCAACTCTTTGACCAGTTTGATGGCAAATTCAATTCCTTTTCTTTCAACAATCCGGGTGGGCTGTAAAAACATGATGTCATCTTGATTCAGCCCGATCGAATGTCTCAAAGCTCTGATTCGTTCTTTCCTGACCGGTGGCGGATTTTCAAAATCCAACGCATTGGGAATCACCGTCGAAGCAATCCCTCGTCTCCGGGCCAATTCATGGCGCGCTTCTGAATTGATGACCACGTGTTGGATGTTGGGCAACCGGGGGGGAAACGCCCGGTGAATATAAATTTTACTGCCGTTTAGCGGCAGGTAACGATTCCTTTCCCAGTAAAAGTCATGATGATGGGCAATGGTGGGAATTCCTGTTTCGGCAATCACATCGGTCAACGCCAACCCCAGCGGGATGTGCATGGGGATCGCCAGGGCGTTTTCCACCACCAGAAGATCCAGCTGATACATATCGATGAACAATTTCAGCCTGGAAGCGATGGAAGATTTATAATTGCAGATAATCCTGGCCAGCTGCAAAGATTTTTTGTGGGTCCTGAATAGCTGGCTGTTGATCCACTGGTTTTGATCATCTTTAAAATTGGCCTGACGGGCCTGGTAACTGATGTGCCCGCTTTTTGCAAGCTCTCCGGCAAACCAGAAACAGGCGTGTCCTTCGTCTTCTAAAACCCTGGCCCATTTAGAAGACTCAAGGGAAACACCGTCGATGCCGGCAAAACGTGTGGACACAAA
>JAFDDW010000640.1 GCA_019310665.1 Deltaproteobacteria bacterium | reverse complement strand
ACCTGGTGCCGGGTGCAATATGTTCGCGTTAAATATGAGATAACGGAGCACACCACCAGGATACGGAAACTGTCGGCCATGCAGGATAATTTAAAAATTGAGCTGGCGCGCCTGAAGTCACCCCAACGCATTGCCAAAATCGCCCGAGAGCAGTTGGGCCTGGTTACACCGACACCGCAACAGACGATTGTAATACCTTAACGGAAAATGCCTAAATTGCCTAAAATTAATGATGGAAAATAAATATATCAAATTACGAATTCTACTTGTGGGCATCATCTTTATTACGGCATTTGCAGCCATTGCCGCCAAGTATATCGCAGCCACTGGCTGTCGCAGAAAGCATCCAACCAGTACGAAAAATCATTAACAACATCCGGCAAACGCGGCATTATTTATGACCGTAACTTGAGTGAGATGGCCGTCAGTATCAACGTGACCTCAATCGCCGCCTATCCGGCCCGGGTGGACAATCCCAAAGCTACCGCCAAAACCCTGGCCGGGGTTTTAGATCTTGATGCCCGCAGCCTTCAAAGCAAACTGACCGGCAAAAAATCATTTGTCTGGATCAAGCGCCAGTCTACCGCCAAGGAAACCAATGCGGTTAAAGAACTTGAAATACCCGGAATAAATTTCGTCACCGAATATAACCGTTTTTACCCACAGACGACCCTGGCGGCCCAGGCCCTGGGATTTTCGGGAATGGACGGCACTGGTTTGGAAGGCATCGAGTTTTATTACAACCAGCAGCTCAAAGGGGTTGACTTAAATTTTACGATTTTCAAAGACGCCCTGGGCAATGGATTCAGTGCCGGGCCCGGGCAGTCGACGGATACCAGCGGCCATAACCTGGTCCTGACCATTGACAATACCATTCAATATATTGCGGAAAGTGCATTGCAGGAAGCAGTTGACGAGTATTCAGCGCTCTCGGGACTGGCGCTCGTCATGAACCCGCAAACCGGTGCCGTACTGGCACTGGCCCATTATCCGCTCTTTAATCCGAATTCTTATGCGGACTTCGAAAAATCCATCTGGCGCAACCGGGCCTTAACCGACACTTTTGAGCCGGGCTCAACCATGAAGATATTCAGCGCGGCTGCCGCACTGGAACACGGCAAGATTACACCCAATGAAATTTTTTTCTGTGAAAACGGCGCCTATAAAATCGGAAAAAATGTGGTGCATGATACCCACAAATACGGCTGGTTGTCGCTGCAGCAAATCATCAAATATTCAAGTAATATCGGGGCAGTAAAGGTCGTTGAAAAAATGGGGGCCAGAAATCTTCACCGCACTTTCCGTGATTTTGGTTTCGGCCAAAAAACGGGGATTGACTCCCCTGGTGAAACACCCGGCAGCCTGCCCCATTATTCATCCTGGTCAAAAATAGACACGGGCGCTATTTCTTTCGGCCATGGTATTTCCGTTTCGGCTGTTCAGATGATTACAGCGATATCTGCCATCGCAAACGGTGGGAATCTGATGAAACCGTATTTGGTGAGGGCAATTGTCGATCAAAACGGAAATATCGTAAACGCAGTCAAACCGCAAAAGGTTAGAACCGTCATTTCCGCCCGGACGGCCACCATTGTCAAAAATATCCTAAAGACGGTCATCACTGAGGGCGGCACCGGCGTGAACGCCGCGCTGGACGGATACACCGCCTGCGGCAAAACCGGCACCGCGCGCAAGTTGGATGAAAACGGCGAATATTCAAAAACCAGGCATACGGCCTCGTTTATCGGATTTGCTCCGGCCGACGATCCGGAGATTGCAATCCTGGTAATCATCGATGAGCCCCAGGGCAAATATTACGGCGGTATTGTCGCCGCTCCGGTATTCAAAAAAATTTCCCAGCAAACCCTCAACTATTTGAATGTGCCTCCCGAGGCCGGCCCAACAAAACTCAGAGTATCCCGGGACAATGGAGCCAAAGGGTGAAGCTTTCAGAATTTTTAAAATCAATAGAACCGATCAGCGTCAGTCCCTTCGGGGCAAAGCGCATAGAGCAAAGTGCAAAGCGTAAAATAAAAGAAGGCCATGCGCTAGGCGCCATGCACCATGCGAACCTGCTGGATCGGGAGATTGGCTCAATTCATTACAGGGCTCAGGAGGCTCAGCCGGGTGGTATGTTTGTGGCCATTGAAGGCCAAAGCGCCGACGGTCACGATTTTATGCATCAGGCTCTGCAAAAAGGAGCCGTTGCCTTTGTCACTCAAAAAGAGCCTCCTCAGCCCTTCCTGGATGAGAGCAAAGCCCGATCGGCCCAAAATCAGCCGATTGTTATCCGTGTGCCGGATACGCGCATGGCCATGGCCGATTTGGCGGCCAGGTTTTTCGGTAATCCTTCAGAACATATGACCCTGATCGGAATAACGGGAACAAACGGTAAGACCACCGTCGCCTATTTAGTCGAAAGTGTTCTGCTGCAGGCCGGCTTTAGTACCGGGGTGATCGGAACCATCAATTATCGCTATGCGGATAAAATCTTCAGCAACCCGATGACAACGCCGGAATCTTTGGATCTTCAAAGGATACTGGCACAAATGTACAGCGCGGGTGTCACCCATGTTGTCGTGGAGGCCTCCTCCCACGCCATGGATCTTTACCGCATTAAAGGCTGCTGGTTTGATGTGGCTGTTTTTACAAATTTGAGCCAGGACCATCTCGACTTTCATGGCGACATGCAATCGTACTGGTCCAGCAAAAAAAGACTATTTACCGAATATCTCACCCAGGGGCCCAAAAAAGAAAAGGCGGTGGCGGTCATCAATTGCGATGACCCCCGGGGCCGCGAACTGGCGGATGGTCTGCCGCTGCCCGTCGTTAGAACCGGGTCGGTTCCAGACGGTGAGATTAAGGCCGAAAATTTTCAGTGTAAACTGATTGGC
>JAFDDW010000639.1 GCA_019310665.1 Deltaproteobacteria bacterium | reverse complement strand
CAAATGATTCTGGCGATGCTGCAAAAAAATAGCTGGAATAAAGGAAAAACTGCCGCCGCACTTAATATCAACCGCACAACCCTGTGGCGTAAAATAAAAAAATTCAATATTGCGATATAATCGCTTCATACCTTTCAACTATGCATCATTATGGAACAATAGTTTCATGATGATGCATACTGCTAAATGGTCTTTTCAACTCGGCCGACCCAACCCCTTTTATATCTTTATCTTACTGTAATAATATAGAATATATTTTTATTACCCACACTTAAAATGATCATGTCCTGCTATTTAATTGAAATATATGTTGTATTTATGCAACATCCATATTTTCTGTTTCATACTCTGCCACCCGCTTAAAAGTTTTAACCAATTGCAATTATTCTAAATTATTTTATAGACGGTCCGGATCCAATACCTGGCACGATAAATGCTAATTCGGATGGTAAGGCTGCCGGGTGCAACAAATCTTCCGGCAATCTGTGGATTAAATTTCTGTCCCAAGAGAAACCGCCATGTATGCTGTATCATTAAAAAGAGATGGGACCATTGACCACCAGCAAAATGCGGTGGACTCTGATGTCCTGAAATATCTCAGCTTTCAGATCGGGCTTGAAGAGGGGTACACATTGCGCAGCTTCTTTGAGATGATCGGCAAATACGCGCTGCTTGGGAAGCTGAATTCATTTTTACCCACTTACACCGAACAATATCTGGCCTGCCCGCAACAGGGATGTGATTCGGCGGCACTGGATCACCTTGAATTCGCTAAAACCGTAGAAATGATTGGATATCCTGAGAAACGCCTGGAAATTTACAGCTCTGTTTCAGGAATCCAAAATAAAGATAGCGTTGAAATTAGATCGCTGCAGCTAAACAGTCTGCTGGATATGCCGCTAAAGCTGGGAAGACTTAAACATGTGGTTTTCGGGGACCGTGTCGACATATTTGAATTTGATACGGTGTTCACCCTGTTTGAATTCATTGACGGAATTACCTGGGAACTCAGCTTTCATGTTATCCCTGAACAATGCCAACTTAGGAGGTGAGTCATGTTTACCAAAATCCTGTTTGCCACAACCGCGTCGCCCACCTGTGACAATGCTGCCAAAGTGGCGTTTGATCTGCAACTGAAGTGGGACGCCAAGCTCACCATTTTTCATGTGCTCGGCATCCCCAGCCGGGGATACAGTCCCTTTGTTACAGATGTCAGAACCGGCGAAACCGAGCAGCCGGATCCGGATTATATCGAGTGGGTCAAAGAAGAGATGAAAAATACCTACGGTGCTCTTTTGGAAGATAGTGAAAATGTCGAAATTGAAGCCACGGTCGGAGTTCCCCACAGAGAGATTTTGAGAATAGCGCGTAAAAATAATATCGATCTCATCATTATGGGTTCCCACACCCGGCAGGAGGACATCGGTGCCACCCGCTATCGAAGTGTGGTGGGCAGCACCATGCAAAAAGTAGCTAAAGCTGCCCGCTGTCCCGTGGTCATCATCAGTCGGCCGTGTACCACCTGCTGGAGGCTGTTTTCCAATATCGTTTTCGGGACCGATTTTTCCAAAGCCGCTGATTCGGCCTATAGGTTTGCCTATAATCTGGCCAAAGAGGTCGGTGCCAAGCTGCATCTGTTCCACGCCTGCGATATCGGCGCCACATCTACCGGCCAGGTTTTGGGACAGGAAGAAATCGAGCAGTTGATTGAAAGCTCCCGTAAAAAAATGGAAAAGCGGTATGTGTCTAAAATGAACGGCTATGACAACTACGATATCGAGGTGCGCGAAGGTGTTCCCTATATCGAAATTTTAAAGTTTGCGCGTGAGAGGACGGGTGATCTCATTGTTATGGCACACCACACCCGAGAGATTGATCCGGAGGAAGCGGTCCTCGGCAGCACCGTGGAGCAGGTCGTTTTGCGCTCTGCCTGTCCGGTGGCCAGCGTCAATCATCCTGACAAAGTTGCCTGACCATCATGGGTGGTGACAGCAATTGCAGCTGGAAGGGATGGGAATTTTGAATGAATAAGAAGACGGTACTCATTGTAGAAGATGAATTGGATATGCGAATCTTCATATCCACCCTGCTGGAAACCAGTGGCTACGCACCGGTGATGACAAGGGATGGAACTGAAGGTCTGATCAAAGCCAGGGATTTATTGCCGGATCTGATCATTCTGGATGTGATGATGCCCGGAGAAGGCGGTGTGCATATGTTCCGGCAGCTTAAAACGGATAAAACCCTTAAAACAATACCGGTTATTATGCTTTCGGCCGTGGCCCCAAAAACATTTTCTCATTATTTGAATATGGTGAATGCCCGGCTGGAAAAACCGATTCCGAAACCGGAAGCCTATATCGAAAAACCGCCGGAGGCTGAAGACCTACTGAAAATGACGGCCAGCCTGATCGGGTAATTATTTAGACATTTTTTATTGAGATTTAATATCTTATTCACCGCAGAGCCGCAAGGGGCGCAGAGAATATTTGTCTAAGCAATAAGGGAGAACAGGGAATGGGTAGCAAGAGCGAGTGGGATTGGAATATCGGCAAAAGAGACATTGCGGATATCGCGCAGTGGCATAACA
>JAFDDW010000638.1 GCA_019310665.1 Deltaproteobacteria bacterium | reverse complement strand
CACCGAGACCCTGCTTGATAGGCCGCTGTCCTATGAGTGGGAAACCATGGGCGAATTTTTGGATTATCTGGAATCCAGCGACGGCCTTTTATTTAACACGGTTCAGCTGGTGGGTCATGGTGCCCTGCATCTGGCTGCAGTTCAGGATTATACAAAACGGCCCAATTCCAGGGAAATGGCAAAGATGGTCAGCATGACCGCGGAAGCCTTGGACCAAGGCGCCGGCGGCCTTTCTTTCGGTCTGATGTATCCCCCCGGCCTTTTTTCCACCCGGGATGATCTGCTGGCACTGGCCCGGGTGGCCGCCGACCGCAGACGTATTTTGACGGTTCATAAGCGCGCCCTGTCGAAATATTCGGGATCATATCCGATTATCCCGTTCTTGGACCGGCCGCACAACCTGAAGGCGCTGGACGAGATCCTTTCCATCGCACTTGAAACCGGAGTGCGACTGCAAATATCACATTTGATTTTCGCCGGCAAAAAGAGCTGGCCGACGGCTCAAAAGGCGGTGCAGTTGATTGAAAAGGCTCAGAACAAAGGCCTCGAGGTCATGTTCGACATCTATCCCCATTTTTGTGGAAACAGTTATCTCACCGTTTTTCTGCCAGCCTGGTTTATGGAAAACTTGGATGCCAACCTTAAAAACGCCAGAGCGATCCGCAGGCTCAGAATTGAGCTGAGCCTGGCCAAATTTCTGGTGGGATTTAATATGGCCGACATCCAGATCATGCAGGCCGGTTACCCTG
This sequence comes from Deltaproteobacteria bacterium, assembly GCA_019310665.1. Lineage (GTDB taxonomy): Bacteria > Desulfobacterota > Desulfobacteria > Desulfobacterales > JAFDCJ01 > JAFDCJ01. The sequence goes on along the minus strand of JAFDDW010000638.1, from coordinate 1,846 downwards.
CCGGCGAAAAGTATAACGGAATGAGCATCGTGGATATCGCAAAGCGGGAAGGGATTGATCCGGTGGGGGCCATGTTAAAAATCATTGAAAAGAGCGGCGGCAAAGCACTGCAGCTTACTTACGGATACAGCGGCGACGACGCCCATGAGCAGCTTGTCGAAAAATTAATGGTGCATGAGCGCTGTTTGTTTGAAACGGACACCCTTTTAAAATCCAGCGGTTTTGCCAACCCGGCCTCCTATGGTGCGTTTCCGCGAATACTGGGCAGGTTCGTCAGGGACAAAAGCGTTCTGAGCCTGGCTGCGGCGGTCAGCAAGATGACCGGCAAAACCGCGCGCTGGATGGGAATCGCGCAGCGGGGCGAAATCAAACCGGGCAATTTTGCCGATATCGTAATTTTCGATCCCGACACCATCGCCGATAATACGACCGTTAAAGATACTGCCCGGCGTCCCACAGGCATAGAGAACGTCGTTATCAACGGAGAAATGGTTGTCGAAAGCGGAAAATATATCAAAGACAAAAAGGCGGGGCAGGTGGTGAGATTCAGATAGGCCGAATGTTTCGAAATGGGAGGCAACCCATGGATTTCGAATCGAGGAAAAGAGGGTCAACGCTTGAATAGTGAATTATCGTTAATCCCTTAGAGTGAAATATATTTCTCCGAAAGCCTTGTCTGGCTCCTAAATTCCTTATATTCAGACCTCGTTGAATAGTTTATTGGTTGAATGGTTGATCAGGTAAATTATAGTCATAATTTCGGAAAACATAGGGGCCGCGTCTTCATTCTTGACATCACTTGACCTCAAGACTCAATTCTTCGCTATGGGAAATTTAGGGGACGTCCGCGGCATTTGGACATTTGAATCTTCTGATATTGACTTCGGACAAGCTTATATGCCAAAAATCTGGAAATTATTTGAAATGCGCTAACCCAAAGAAGGCGGTAGCCATAAAATGAAATTTAAACCCCATTTCTCGATCTATCTGAGAAGTGGGGTTTTTTAATTCGCAATTGCACATAAAGTATTAAAAGGAGGAAAGAAAATGAAAAAGAAGTATATTTTATTAATAGCAGCATTGACAATGATACTGGCCGTGTTTGTAGTCTATTTTGTATTTCCAGGAATTGCATTTAAGCTCCTACTTAAAGCAGAAAGAAGTAGCGCCGGACTCAAGCAATATAGGTTTAGAGAGCACCCTCAGTGGTTCAGTGGTTCCCACCTTAATTGTATGGGGAGCCAATGACAGGGTTTTATACGTTTCAGGTGCCAAAATTCTCGAGTCTGTGATGCCAAAAGCACAAGTGGCAATTATGGAAGGTGTTGGCCATTTACCGATGATTGAAAAGCCAAGAGAAACGGCGGAAATCTATATGAGTTTTCTTCGGCTGAAAAAATAGGGGATAGGGACATACATTAAATTATAAGTTTATAGATACTGATACTCTATGATCAAAAGGACGGAACGTTCGTGCATAACGTGTATGCGGTGGTCGGGGGTCGGGCCACAGCAACTACTTGATAATTTTTAAAAAGAGGCAAAAATTGGTCCTATTTTTAAGCTTAGCGCTTGCATTTTAGGGGCGAAATGGGCCTTTTAAGAATAATAAAAAAATGGGGTCAGGGCTTGTTTAGTGATTATAACTTGACCGTGACATCTGTGAACGACTATGGGATGTTGTAGACCATCGTGGCTTTTTACAGATTGAACGACAAGGAGCCCCGACTCAATTCTTCACTATCAAAGTCCCCGGAATAGACGACGAAGACCTTGGACCCTGCAAATAGCTAATATGCTGCATTTCCGACATTCCAGGTTTCAATCGGCAAATTAAAGTGTCCAA
>JAFDDW010000637.1 GCA_019310665.1 Deltaproteobacteria bacterium | reverse complement strand
GCCTACAACGCACTTAAGAAAAATGCCAAGGTAAAAGGTTTTCGTCCCGGCAAGGTGCCCCGCTCGGCTCTGGTGCGGTTATTTAAAAAGGACATCCATGCCGATGTGACATCCCGGTTGATTCAAAGCTCATTTATCGATGCCGTCAAAGAGACCGAGCTAAAAATTGTGGGAAATCCCCAGGTAGATCCACCGGAACTGGCAGCAACGGGTTCTTATAAATATGATGCCACAGTAGAGGTCACCCCTGAGATTAAAGATATTGATTACAGCGGACTGACCCTTAAACGATCGAATTACAGGATTTCCGATGAGGAGATTGACGCTCAGCTAAAAATGCTCCAGAAAAATTTTGCCCGGCAGCAGAAGATTGAGAAGAATCGAGCGGCCGAGCCAGAGGATTTTGTGTTAATAGATTTTGAAGGGTTTAAAGAGGGTCGACCTTTTGCCGAAACCGCCAAAGCCGAGAATTTTAGTCTAAAAATCGGCGAAGGTCCCGTTCTTAAAGAGTTTGATGATCAGCTGATTGGCATGAAGCCCGGTGACAGCAAAGAGTTCAAAGTGACCTTTCCCGAAGACTATCATAATAAAAAGCTGGCCGGTCTGGAAATTTCGCCATTGACGATGCCCTTGCCAAAAAAGCCGGCCAGTATGAAAATCTGGATGGTTTAAAAAAGGTGATCGCGGATAACCTGGAACAGGGGTATGCCAAACGTATCGAGCAGGAATTGCACGAACAAATTTACAGTGAGTTGATTTCCAGATCTGATTTTGAAGTGCCGGATGCCATGGTCGCAATGGAGCTGGAAGGCATTGTTGAAGAAGCCGTCCGGTCCTTTGCTTATCGCAATATCACCATGGAAGAGTTGGGTCTCACCCGGGAATCCATCGCTGAAAATTATCGTGACACCGCCTTCAAACAGGTTAAACGTCATCTATTGCTCGGCAAAATAATGGATCAGGAGAGCCTTGCGGTTTCCGATGATGAGCTGGAGGACGCTTTAAACGAGATGGCGGAAAACTTCAAGCAGCCGGTCGAGGAGATCAAGAAACATTACGACCAAAACAAGGATAAGCTGGAGTTTTTTAAACATACCCTACTTGAAAAAAAGGCGATCAAGCTTATCATTGAAAGTAGTAAGATCGAGGACGTAGAGCCTGAAAAAGCGGAAGCTGCCGACAACGAAAACGAGCCAGCTGCTTTAGAGGATTGACAATTGATCCGCCGAAGGCGGAAAAATTAAAGGAGAGATTCTGTGCCACTAATACCCATGGTCATCGAGCAAAGCAGTCGGGGCGAGCGCGCCTATGACATTTATTCCAGACTGCTTAAAGACAGGATTATTTTTCTCGGAACTGCGCTGAATGATGAGGTTGCCAATGTGTTGATCGCGCAACTGCTGTTTTTGGAATCCGAAGATCCTGACAAAGATATCAATTTTTACATTAATTCACCCGGCGGTCTGGTTACCGCCGGAATGGCCGTGTATGACACCATGCAGTATATCAAGTCGGACGTAACCACGGTATGCATCGGCCAGGCAGCCAGTATGGGTGCCGTATTGTTGACAGCCGGTGCCGAAGGTAAACGTTACTCGTTGCCAAACTCCAGGATCCTCATCCACCAGCCCATGGGCGGCTTTCAGGGACAGGCTTCTGATATTGAAATCCAGGCTAAAGAAATTTTGCGCATGAAAGATACTTTGAACCGTATCCTGGTCAGGCATAGCGGCAAGGACTTAGAGCAGATTCAAAATGATACCGATCGCGATTTCTTCATGAGCGGTCAAGAGGCCAAAGACTACGGCATCATCGATCATGTGATCACCACTCGAGACGACCTTGACGAAATAGAAGTGGCGGAGGCTTAACATGCCAAAGAAAAAAGACGAAAATGACAATCTCTTTTGTTCATTTTGCGGTAAAAATCAATCAGAGGTCAGAAAGCTGATTGCCGGCCCGGCGGTTTATATTTGCGACGAATGTATCCAGCTTTGCAGCGAAATTATTGAAGAGGAGAGCGAAAAGGATACCAAAGACTCGGAACAGATCATGGTTCCCAAAGAAATCAAGGGCCGGCTGGACAGCTACGTCATAGAACAGGAAGCCGCCAAAAAAGTACTTTCCGTTGCGGTTTACAACCATTACAAGCGACTTGATCCCAACTTTAATACGGGTGATGTCGAAATCCAAAAGAGCAATATTCTTTTAATCGGCCCGACCGGCTGCGGAAAAACCTTGCTGGCCCAGACACTGGCCCGCTTTTTAAATGTTCCCTTTACCATCGCCGATGCCACCAGTCTGACCGAAGCCGGTTATGTCGGCGAGGACGTTGAGATTGACAAAATTGCCAGCAAAACGGACAATCCCTCGATTACCCGGGACGTATCCGGGGAAGGGGTCCAGCAGGCATTATTGAAAATAATTGAAGGGACCACCGCCAGCGTGCCGCCCAAAGGCGGTCGCAAGCATCCCCAGCAGGATTTTGTCAAGGTCGACACCTCGAACATACTTTTCCTATGCGGCGGTACCTTTAACGGCCTGGAGAAAATCATCCAGCGAAGGCTCGGATCCAAAATGATGGGATTCGGCGCCAAAATCGTTCAGGAAAAAGAAAAAAGTATCGGCGACACTCTGAAATTGGTACAACCTGAGGATCTGATCAAGTTCGGGCTGATTCCGGAATTTTTGGGTCGCCTGCCGGTGATTGCCACCCTGGGTGAATTAGATGAAGATGCTCTGATCCGCATACTGACAGAGCCGAAAAACGCTCTACTGAAGCAGTTTAAGAAGTTATTTGAAATGGAAGGGGTCAACCTCAGATTAACCGACAGCGCCCTTTCGGCCATCGCCAGGGAAGCCACCAAACGAAAATCCGGGGCTCGAGGGCTGCGCGCGATTTTGGAAACTTGCATGCTGGATATCATGTATGAACTGCCATCCGCTGAAAATGTGAAAGAATGTGTGATCGGTGAAGATGTTGTCTTGAACAAAGAAGAACCGATTTTGTTATATGAGCAGACCAAAAAACAAGCCTAAAAGAGAGTTGAGATTACGTAACTATGGTGAATATTCCGAAATTTTTCAAAGACGAAGAATCTAATGCTTCAAAGTTATTGCTTCCGCTTTTACCCTTGAGGGACATTGTTGTTTTCCCCCATATGGTGGCCCCCCTTTTTGTGGGACGGGAAAAGTCGGTCAATGCGCTTTCCGATGCCATGAATAAGGATAAGAACGTCTTCCTATCAACCCAGACCAAAGCCGGGATCGATAATCCCGGTGAGGAAGATATCAGCCAGGTGGGAACAATTGGTAAGGTCCTGCAGCTGTTGCGACTCCCGGACGGCACGGTAAAGGCATTGGTAGAAGGCCAAACCCGGGCCAAGATTGTCCGCTTTATCGATAGCCAGGATTTTTTTAAGGTAGAGCTCGAAAAAATTGCCACCCGGGGTCTGCCGCTGGCTGAAGCCGAGGCATTGACGCGTTCCGTTCAGGATGGTTTCGAAGAGTATGCCAAACTTAACAAAAGTATTTCCAAAGAACTGATAAGCAATGTCGCCTCAATATCCGACCCATCCCAGATGGCCGACACCGTAGCCGCCCATTTTTCGTTTAAAATTGAAGATAAACAACGTTTGCTGGATACGATTGATTTGTCCGAGAGAATGGCACTGCTGTTGAGCCTGATAAAAATGGAGATTGAAGTTTTCAGAATGGATCAGCGCATCAAAAGCAGGGTCAAGGAACAGATGGAAAGCACCCAGAAAAATTATTACCTGAATGAGCAGATGCGCGCCATCAAAAAGGAAATGGGTTCCGAAGATGACGCTGCCGACGAAATCAAGGAACTGGAAGAAAAGATAAAAAACAAGAAGATGTCCAAGGAGGCCACCGAAAAAGTCGAGCAGGAGCTTAAAAAGTTAAAAATGATGACGCCCATGTCGGCCGAGGCAACGGTGGTCAGAAACTACATCGACTGGATTATCAGCCTGCCCTGGTTTGAAAATACCGAAGTGGCTGATGATCTCGATGAGTCTGAGAAGATTCTTGATGAGGATCATTACGGGCTTGAAAAACCCAAAGAAAGAATATTGGAATATCTGGCGGTTCAGGTCCTGGTCAAAAAGATCCGCGGCCCGATTCTTTGCTTTGTCGGCCCGCCCGGCGTCGGAAAAACCTCCCTGGCCAAATCAATCTCGCGGGCCACGGGACGCGAATATGTCCGTCTGTCTTTAGGCGGTGTGCGGGATGAAGCTGAAATCCGCGGACACCGCAGGACTTACATCGGTGCCCTGCCGGGCAAGATTATCCAATCTTTGAAAAAGGCCGGTGTTAATAATCCGGTTTTTTGCCTGGATGAGGTCGATAAAATGAGTATGGATTTCCGCGGGGATCCTTCAGCCGCCTTATTGGAAGTTCTGGATCCGGAACAAAACTTCGGCTTCAATGACCATTATCTGGATCTTGATTATGATCTGTCCGACATCCTTTTTATCACCACGGCCAATACGCTGCCGGATATTCCGCTGCCCCTGCAGGATCGGATGGAGATTATTCGGCTGCCCGGCTACACCGAATATGAAAAATATTATATCGCCGAAGGATTTCTGGTACCCAAACAGATTAAAAACAATGGCCTTGAAGATAAAAATGTCACCTTTTCTAAGAATTCCATCCTGACCATCATTCGGCGCTATACCCGTGAAGCCGGTGTAAGAAACCTTGAGCGGGAAATTGCATCCGTATGTCGCAAGCTGGCCCGCAGAGTTCTGAAAGAAAGAGACAAAATCGAATTCAAGGTAACTGAAAAATCAATTCTCAAATATCTGGGGCCGTTTCGATTCCGCCAGGAGGAGGTGGAAGAGAAAGATCAAATCGGCTTGGTAACCGGATTGGCCTGGACCCCGGTGGGCGGCGAATTGTTGTTT
>JAFDDW010000636.1 GCA_019310665.1 Deltaproteobacteria bacterium | reverse complement strand
TGGTATCGATCGAGGAGGGTATTCGCCTAAATTATTTGAATAAAATGGCCCTCTGGATGCGGGGAATCGAACCGAAAAAGTTAGGCGGCTGCTATTTTTTTATGCTCATAATCTTGAATCGCTTTTGATAGGGCGTCGGCGCCCAGGTTGGAGCAGTGCATTTTTTCCTTCGGAAGGCCGTCCAGGGATTCTGCAACGGATTTTCCAAGGTCTTGCCCATAGCCATCTCGGTGACCATGCTGGACACCGCAATGGCGGCCACACAGCCAAATGTCTTAAATTTTACATCGGTGATTTTATTATCCTCTACATTGATATAAAACGACATCATATCACCGCATACCGGATTGCCGACTTCTCCAACCCCGTCAGCATTTTCAATTTCACCGATATTTCTTGGATTTGAGAAATGTTCCATCACTTTTTCTGAGTACATACTTTACCCCCCTATAAACAGATTGAAGATTGACGATTGATTATTGATTATTTGTGGATTTATATCATTTTAATCCAAAGTTTCCTTTAATATTCACTAGTCAATCGCCAATAGTAAATAGTCAATCAATGACAAACATCCTCCGCATATTCGGGCATTTCTTTGCCCCAGATGGGAGACATCGAACGAAGCCTGTCTACGACCGGTGGGAGCGCTTCCAGCACATAGTCTATCTCTTCTTTTGTCGTCCTGGCGTTAAGTGTAAATACGGTGGACCCCTGAGCCAGGTCCGCCCGAATACCGATGGCCCCGAGAACCGGTGAGGTTTTAAGGGCTTTTGAAGCGCAGGCGGAACCGGTATTCGTATAAATACCGGCCTGGGCCAGCATAAAAATCAGGGCTTCCCCCTCAACGGACTCGAAACAAAAGCTGGCATGTCCGGGCAGTCTATTTACCAGGTGGCCCGTAAAGGTAACCTTTTCAACCCGTTCTAGAATGCCTTGGACCAAACGGTCTCTAAGCCTTCGCACATGGCTCTCTTTTTCGGGCAACTCCTTGATTGCAAGCTGCGCGGCTTTTCCCAGGCCAACAATGGCCGGGACATTCTCCGTTCCGGCTCGGCGCCCGTTTTCCTGAATTCCGCCGTGAATGAGCGGCATCAGCCTTATTTTTTTGTTGAAGTATAAAGCACCGATTCCCTTGGGCGCACCCAGTGAGGCTCCGGAAAGACTCAACAAATCGACATTTAATTCGTTGACATCGACACTGGTATTGCCGACCGAGGCCACCGCATCCGTGTGGAAGATGATCCCTTTTTCTTTACAGACGGCCGCAAGTTCGACAATGGGCTCGATCGTGCCGATTTCATTGTTGGCGTGCATGATGGATACAAGAACCGTCTCGGGGGTGATGGCTTTAGCCAAACGATTGGGATCGACACATCCGAATTCATCCACCGCTAAAAAGGTTGCCTCAAAATCCATGCGTTCCAGAAAACGCGCAGAGTTCAATACCGAGTGGTGCTCGATGGCAGAAACAATGACATGCTTGCCTTTTTTCTGCCTGGCAAAGGCTACGCCTTTGATTGCCAGGTTGTTGGCCTCGGCGCCGGAGGAGGTGAAAATGATTTCCGCAGCCGTGGCGCCGATCAGATCGGCGACCATTGCTCTTTGTTCTTCCACCACCTGCCTGATTTTTGAACCCATGTCGTAGACGTTTGACGGGTTGCCGTATTTCTCTGAAAAATAGGGCAGCATGGTATCAAGGGCCTCTTTTCTAACCGGTGTGGCCGATGCGTGGTCCAGATAGGCACCTTTCATTATATTCTCCTCAGTTTCCTCTATTTTTTCTTTTTGATATACAGCTTATAGCAGTCTTCGTCTTCTTCGATTCCGATAAATTCATGGCCGCACTTTTTACACCATTCAGGGATATCATCAAGAGCGCCGTCATAGTCGGTCAAAACTTCCAGGACCTGACCCGTTTTCATGCATTTAAGTCTTTCACCCGGCTCTAAAAGATGCATGGGGCACATGCGGCACACCAGGTCCAGGGTGTCATCCGACGATTGATCTTCCACAAATTTCATTTCATGCTCCTTAAGTTTTTCTTGTGACCGGCGCCATTAAAAATTTATTCTATACCAATTTAGTAGAAATTAATGTCACTTTGTGGTGATGTCAAGTGCTGAAATGCCATCTATCGATAGAAGATATTGTTTTGTTATCAAATAGTTATGGGAGAAAAAGCGAGGGTTTGGAAGGTGCTGCATTAAATTGACATTGAGCGTGTTATGTGGCAAAAAGGATGTATGTTATTTCAAAACAACCTCCGCATACCTTATATAATACTTATGGCCGCAATGCTGATCCTTTTGTTTGGTTGCGGGGGTGAGCCCGAGGTCACCTTTGTTGATTTTTCCAAAAAAGTGGCGGTGGCCTTCAGCATTGTCATGCTGGGACCGTGGGGCTTTATCAAAGATGCCGCCAATGTGACCGAAAGCAAGCAGGTCATCCCCTTTTTCATCTACCTGGCCGCAATCTGGAGCTCCGCTCTGTTGATCGTTCCGGGCCTCTTTATGCTGGTCGCCAAGGGAGCTCACCGCCTGGCGGGAGCCAAAATAAACAGCCGCTTATTGACCCTGCGGCTGGCCTATATTCTCATCCCGGTCGGCATCTGTGCCTGGATTGCCTTCAGTCTGCCGGCCATCATGGTCAACTACGGTTATATCATTTCAGTGTTTTCCGATCCCCTGGGTTTGGGATGGGACCTTTTGGGAACCGCCGATACTCATTTTAAAGCCCTCATACCGGATTGGATCCCGGTAATTCAAGGCCTTATTCTACTGGCCGGGCTTTATTTGGG
>JAFDDW010000030.1 GCA_019310665.1 Deltaproteobacteria bacterium | reverse complement strand
CTCCGACCGTCTGCGCGATGAAATTCAGGCTCTGGGCTATATGGTTCATGATACCCCTGAGGGGATGAAGGTCATCAAGACATAGCTAAATCGCTGCGCTTAAAAATGCCTAAAGTGATCTAAAGTGCCTAAAATGCCTAAAATTAAGGGTGAAGAAATTCGCAAATTTTTAAAGGATGGGTTCCGCACTCAGATGTCCGCAATCTGGGAAAAGGCCAAGGAGCGAGATTTTGAAGGTCTGGATGATGAAAAGCAGCGCATTGCCAAGATAATGGTGGAACATGAAGATGAACTGTACAAACAGTTAGAACACGCCGATTTAATCTACGATCCTGAGTTAAATTCGGAGACTGAATATGATCCGTTCCTGCATATCACTATTCATTCCATTATCGAAGCTCAGCTGGAAGATAATGATCCCCTTGAGATCGTTCAATTTTTCAATGCCATGCGTCAAAAAAAGTACTCCCGCCATGATTCCATCCACCTGGTGGGCCAGATTCTGACTTGCCTGATTTTCGAAATGTTGGAGCACCAGAAACCCTTCGACCTGGAAACCTACCGCAAACTACTTAATAAATACAAATCGCGCAATCCGGAAAAACTGATGGATTTGCTGGAAAATGAGCCTCTGTTATCTGAAACGGATTGAGCGGCAAAACACATTCAGGAGTTATAATGGTGTTTAAATATCGTATTATCGCAGTAATAATGGTTATCGCCCTAACGCCGGCTTTCATCGGAAAGGCCCTGGCCGGTGAAGATTTTGCCGTCACAGTCTACGGGGGGCGAATGACAGACGGTGACTTTGGCGATGCCCTCACCGGGCAGACCGACTTTATTGATGCCTACGTCGTGGTCGGCGCTCTTTCCTGGACCTTTGCACGGTATTTTGAAGATGCATTATCTTTTGAATTAGAGGGGCAAGTTGGCAAATGGTGGGGGGATCAACATAATTTGGAGTTTAACCTTCCCCTGGCTATCCGCTGGAGCAAATTTCCCTGGAACCATTATGTGTCAACCAGCCTGGCCTATGGCCTCGGCCCCTCCTATGCCACCAAAGAACCTGCAGCTGAAATCGATGAGCATGATTCAACCAAAAAATTCCTGGTATACTGGTTTGGCGAAATAGCTTTCGGTCCTCCGGACAGCAACTGGGCAGGGGTATTTCGCATACACCATCGCTCGGGAGCATTCGGGCTTATTGCCGATCGGGGAGAGGGTGGCTCCAACACCCTGGCCGTCGGCCTGAAGTATCGATTTTGATCTTCGCCCGGCATTGGTTCTAATATCGAAAACTTGGTCCTTTGGGCCAGGTCAGAGACGATCGGCTCTGCCCTAGATCAAATCTGGAGATTGCTGGTAAAGGTAATTACCCATATCACCCCTCTCTCCGAGCTGTAGGCTCCACGATCCGGAAGCCGGGGTGGACAAAGCCGGGCCCTATGGACACGGATCTCTACTTACAGCAACTTCCGCCATCGCCGGCTAATTCCAATAAAGGCATGCAAAAACCGCAAAATTTTAAATCCTATTGACAAATCCAATTCGATGCAACATTTTTGCATATACAAACCTTTTTAGGTTGTCTCGAGGAGTACCAATATTGATGGTCATCAAGCGTGTATATGGCGTTTTAACAATTTTAGTCGCTGTAATCTTCCTATTTTCTACGCCGGTCTGCGGGAAGGTGGCCGTTTTTGTCAGTATCGCACCCCAGAAATATTTTGTCGAAAAAATAGGCGCCAAGCTTGTGGATGTTTCCGTTATGGTGAAACCCGGCGCCGGTCCGGCCACCTATGAGCCCAAACCCAGGCAAATGGTTGCGATATCAAGGACCCGGATATACTTTTCCATCGGAGTGCCCTTTGAAAAGGCCTGGATGAAAAGAATTGCTGCGACCAACCCCGGTATGCGGGTGGTACCCACAGACCATGGCATTAATAAAATTGCCCTGGCAGAACACCGTCACCAGGATGAGGGAAAACACCCTGAACAGGGTATTCTTGATCCTCATATCTGGCTGTCACCAACCCTGGTGATGATACAGGCGCGTACGATTTTAAAAGCTTTACAGGAAGTTGATCCCGCCCATGGCACTGAATATGAGATCAATTACAAGGCTTTTGTTTCGCAGCTGTCGGATCTGGATGTCGAGCTTAGAAATACATTTGTCGGCGCGCAGGGCCTGGAGTTTATGGTGTTTCACCCGAGCTGGGGTTATTTTGCCAATACCTACGGACTAAAACAGGTGTCAATTGAGATCGCAGGTAAGGATCCCAAGCCGGCACAACTCAAGGAGTTGATCGAGTACGCCAAGAAGAGCGGTATCAAATTCATTTTTGTGCAACCCCAATATTCTGCCAAAAGTGCGCAACTGATTGCCCGTGAGATTGGTGGCCAGGTTATTTTTGCCGATTCATTGGCCGAAGATTGGGCGGGCAATCTGCGCGCCGTGGCCCGGAAATTAAGAAGCACTTTGAGGTAAGACCTAATATGAGCAATACCATTATCGATATTCAAAATTTGAATTTTTCCTACAACGGTCAGCCGGTGCTAATCGACGTCAGTCTAAAAATTCACGAAGGTGATTTCACGGCTATGATCGGCCCTAACGGCGGCGGTAAGACAACCCTGCTGAAACTGATGCTGGGTCTGCTTGAGGCCGACTCAGGCAGCATTCGTATCTTTGGCAAATCGCCACCAAGCGTATCGCATCAAATCGGCTATGTTCCCCAGGACGTTCATCTTAACAAAAATTTTCCGATTTCGGCTTTGGATGTGGTCTTGATGGGGAAATTAAGACCCGGCAGGGGATGGTCGCGGTATTCGAGTGAGGATCGGTTGGCTGCTCGGCAGGCATTAGAGAAGGTTGAGATGGACAAATTTTACGATCGCCGGATCGGTGAGCTTTCCGGAGGTCAAAAGCAACGCGTATTTGTGGCCCGGGCCCTGGTGACGGATTCCCAGCTTCTTTTTCTGGATGAGCCGACCGCCAGCATAGACACCAAGGGCCAGGCGGAACTTTATGCCCTATTAAAAGATCTGAATGACACCATTACCATCATCATTGTCAGTCATGATTTGATGGTAATCTCCGGCTATGTGAAATCGGTGGCTTGTGTGAACCAGCGCTTTCATTATCATGGGGATGCCGAACTTACCGGAGAGATGGTTGAAATGATGTATCAATGCACGGCCGAAGAGACCTGTCCGGTTGAGTTGATTGCCCATGGCTTGCCGCACCGGGTGCTGCATAAGCATGAGGATGAGTGAAACTCGTTAGCCCGTTGAGACGGTTTCCCGTTAGCCCGTTAAAAGGATTTATTCCATCCTAAACCGGCCAAACCGGCAACGGGCAAACCGGCCAACCAACTCATTACTTTAACCAGACAGTATATTATTTGCGGACTTTATTAAATTGCTTGAAATCCTGAAAAAGTAAACACCATGATAGAAGCCCTTCAATTCGAGTTTATGCAAAATGCATTAATTGCCGGTTTGCTGGCCAGCGTTATCTGCGGCGTCATGGGTACGATGGTCGTCGTTAATCGAATCGTGTTCCTCTCGGGAGGAATTGCCCACGCCGCTTTCGGCGGCATCGGTCTGGCCTTTTTTTTCGGATGGCCTTACCTGGTGGGGACGATCGGTTTTTCGGTAATTGCGGCCTTAGTTATGGCGATCGTAACTTTAAAGGCCAAACACCGGGCCGATACGATTATCGGCGTGATCTGGGCCATTGGAATGGCCATCGGGATTTTGCTGTTGGACCTGACTCCGGGATATAACGTTGATTTAATGAGTTATCTATTCGGCAGCATTTTAACCGTTCCCGATAGCGATATTTGGATGATGGTCGCTGTGGCGGCCGTCATTTTTGGTGTGGTCACTTATTTTTATAATGACTATCTGGCATTGTCCTACGATGAGGAATTTGCTCAAATACGGGGAGTGCGCGTCAACACTCTGTATGTCCTGATGATCGTCATGCTGGCCTTAGGCGTTGTGATGATTATCCAGGTGGTGGGATTAATTTTAGTGATCGCCCTAATGACCATTCCACCCTATATCGCAGAGAAGTATTCAAAATCCTTGGTAAGCATGATGGTGCTATCCAGCGTGCTGAGCGCGCTGTTTACCGTCATCGGCCTGTGGCTTTCCTATGTATTTAATTTGACTTCCGGCGCATCCATTATTATCGTGGCCGGTGTTGGTTTTCTGATATCGCTTGGCGTTGAGCAATTGATGGCCAGCGGTTTAGTAAAATCGGTGCAAGAATAGGCCGGCTGTTTTGGCAACAGGACTATTAGAGTCCTAATTGTTATTTCTTTGCATTTTTGCAACTTGTTCTTTCCAGATAACCGGATAAGTAAATTCGTGATCGAATTTACGAATCGATGGATTACGCAATGTGTGTATTCAAGATCACAGCCTTTGTTTGAGATTTGGATTTTCGGTCATTGGATATTATTTGTAATTTGTGATTTGTTTTTTCCGGTTTATCCGGGTTAGGTGCTAAGTGGCCTTTGTCTGACAACATGTTGTCAGATAATGAAGGTTTTCCGCCGCAGGCGGATCAGTGTTCAGGTTTCAGGATTTAGTGATTCGAGTTCCTGACACCCGACACCTGACACCTGACACCTAAAATTTGCATCACTACATAACCAGCTTAGTACCTTAGTAATTATTATAGTGTATTTTGTGGCTCCGCCTTGGTTCTCCGCCTTCGGCGGATCCGGGTTGGGGAGAATTATGTGTCAGCACTGTGATTATTCTGGTCTACTGAAAGGTTCCGGTCTGGGGTACACACCGAACCGCCATCGGGTTTTGGAGGTGGTCGGCAACAACAACGGTCCGCTGAGCGCCCAACAGATATTTGATACCCTGCGCCGCACCCATAACATCAATCGGGTCACGGTCTACCGCATTCTTGATCTTTTGGTGGAAAAAGGGCTGGTTGAACGCATCAGCGGCGGGGGACGGTCCTTTGTCTATGGTTTGGCACCCAATGAAAATCATCCGGCCCATCCCCATTTTTACTGCAAAAGCTGCGGAAGTTTGGAATGTTTAAACCCGCAAAGTTTAGATGTAAACCTGCAAGCCATGCAGCGCACCTTTCCGGGGGTAATTGAAAACGTGGAGGTGAGGGTAGACGGAGTGTGTAAAAATTGCTTAAATTTAAAAGAATAAATATCGCTTTTCCGGTGGGGGTGCCGGGATGGGGCGGACTGAATCGGCCGCAATGCTCGATACCTGTCGGCTGTTAACCGTTTCAAAGCTGAAGATCCCCTCTACTCTGACCCAGTCATCATTGTCAAATTTTTCTGCAATCTTGCTTTTCACCAAGATTACCAGCGGCAACGCATCGGCCGCACAGCAGACAATGACAAAACGGAATAACCTGAACCGGTTTCGGTCACTATGCCCGCCACGGTAAACCATTCCTTCTGCCGCCACACGCTTTCCATTAAATTGCTCCGCATTTTTTATAAGCTCCAGCAGGGACGATGTTTTTCCGTCAGTCGTCGGAAAAGATCTTTGCGGTCCGGTCCCGGAAATGGGAAATGGCTGGCCCGTGTCCAGGGCTCTTTTTGCCAGGGCATGGGTTCCTAGACTTTGTCCGTAGATGGCCCACAGGAACAGTACCGGCACGAATAAAATGGCCGCCTGGAGCCATCGTTCGAATTTTAAAACATGACCGGATTTCCGGGAAAATTGGGTAATTAGGGCGGCTATAAACAACAGCAGTAAAATAAGGGCCAGGATCAAAAGGGGCCAGAGCTTGGGTTGAAGAAAGGCCTTGTAGCGCCCGGCCTCGAGCAGCCAGTAATACGCAGCCAGCCAGGTGATGTAAATAATTGACGGGAGACATGCAGTCGTCAACACGATAGCGTTTTGGATTTTTACCTTCATTCAATACATCGTTAGCATGCTTAAGAAGACGACAATAAAGGTTAGGGACGCCAGCACTGCAATAGCCGGTGCCTTGAAGACTTTGAGGTACATCAAAATCAGTTTAATGTCCAACATGGGACCCAGTACCATAAATGCCATTTGGCCGGAAAGCGGCACCAGGCTTGATCGAAAAGAAGCCGCGACAAAAGCATCGGCCTCACTGCAAAGGTTCAACAGCACCGCTAAAAGCATCATGATCAATATGGAAAAGCCCGGGGTGTCCATAACCGCAACAAATGCCTGGCGTGGCACCAGGGTTTGGACCACCGCGGCGCAAAAGGCACCGATAACCAGGAAGCGACCGATATCGAGGAAATCTCCGGCAGCATGGTTGACGGCAAGGCCGATTTTTTCAGTCCAAGCGGCAGGCTTGCCGGACCCGAGAATTTCCGGGGCATCCCTGCGAACCGGCTTGGAAGAAACCTCATTGTGCACAGCTTTCGCTTTAGTGAAAAGCAGACCCATTAAAAGACCGATCCCAACGGCGATGCCATACCCGAACATCATCCGTTGCATCACGATGGACCAGTCACCAAAATAGGCCACGGCGGTAGAGGCGGCAACCAATGGATTGACGATCGGTCCGCCCAGCAAAAACGCAATGGCCGCACTCAGGGGAACCCCTTTCTGAAGCAGCTTTCTGACCACGGGCACGATCGCGCATTCGCAAACCGGAAAGATCACACCCATTCCGGCTCCGATGAAAACCGTCCACCAGCGGCCTTCGGGCAGCCATCGCGTCACCGTCTCCCGGGGAACAAAGACCTCGATAAAGCCGCCTATGAGAGTGCCCAGCAGCATAAACGGCAGGGCCTCTAAAACAATGGAGACAAAGATGATTCCCAGGGTATTAAACTGCGGGGCATCACGAAAAAAGATAATCAGACCCAGGGCCAATAATACGAACAGCAGTTGAGCGTAACGGGAACTTCTGCTGCCCTGGCGATGATCATGTCCGTGTTCGGAAATAGCACTATCGCAAGCAGGGCTGTTCATATTCAACAACTTATCATATTTGAAGCATAAAAAAAGCAGAATCAACATCGATTCTGCTTGCAAGAAAAAAATCGAAATTATAACCAATAAATAGGCCACATGCACCCGAGTTGCAGATGGAACCTGTCGTAGGTTGGGTTGAGGCCCAACCGAGAAATGTTGGGTTTCGTACCTCAACCCAACCTACCCAAATTGCCGCTAGACAGCGCCTACCAGCGTACGGCCGAAACCCAACGTGAATGATGCCAGTTTTAGCCGCATTTGTTAAAACCGCAGAAATGACACATCATACAGCCCTCTTCAAAACTGACGGTCTGCCCGCATTCCGGGCATTTTTCGCCCATCAGGCTGTACTCGGTCTTGTGATTCTTTTGGGCCTTTTCGCCGGTCATGTAAGCTTTTTCCAGCACCCGCGAAATGGCATCCGGAATGGACAACACCAGGCCGCCGTTCTGAAATATAGGATACTCGCCGCCGATACCTTTCAGCTGGTCGATGATTTTATCTACCTTAACACCGGATCGCAGGGCCAGGGATACCAGGCGCCCGATGGCCTCGGTCTTGGCGGTGGTGGAGCGTCCCGATTTGCCGATGGTGGCGAAAACTTCAAACGGCTGTCCGTCATATTCGGTGACGGTCACGTAAAGATAGCCGTAACCGGTTTTCATTTTGGTAGTAAAGCCGTACAGGGTCTCCGGTCGCTCTTTGACAGCCGACATGAATCCGTCTTGTTTGGCCTCCTTTTGAGCGAACGAAAGGACCTGGTTTTCCTTGCTGCCGTCGCGATAGATGGTCACCCCTTTGCAGCCCAATTCATAGGCCAGGCCATATACTTTTTGGACATCTGCCACGGTGGCGTCGTGGGGCAGGTTGACCGTTTTGGATACGGCATTGTCCGTGTACGTTTGAAAAGCAGCCTGCATACGGATATGCCATTCGGGTGACACGTCATGGGCGGTGGCGAACACCCCGCGCACGTCTTCGGGTATTTCGGTCATATCACGAATACTGCCTTTTTTGGCAATCTCATCCATTAATTCCTTGCTGTAAAAACCTCTTTCTCTGGCCACCATTTCAAAATAAGGATTTACTTCCAGCAGTTTGTCGTTATCCATGACATTTCGTACGAAACTCAGTGCGAACAACGGTTCAATGCCACTGGAACATCCGGCCAGAATGCTCAGTGTGCCGGTGGGGGCAATGGTCGTGGTCGTTGCATTGCGATACTTGATACCCGTGTCCTTATAGATGCTTTGACCGTAGTTTTCAAATACCCCTCTTTTTTCGGCCAGATCACTGGAAGCTTCATGGGCCGCTTCCTGCACAAAGCGCATGACGGTTTCGGCGGTTTCAAGCGCCGCATCAGAGTTATACGGAATGCCCAGCTGATACAACAAGTCGGCAAAACCCATAATCCCCAGCCCAATTTTACGGTTGCCGCGCACCATGGCAGTGATTTCAGGTAAAGGGTATTTGGACATATCAATCGTATTGTCAAGAAAACGAACCGACAGGGTGACGATGTCTTTTAAGCCTTCGTAATCAATTTGCGGGCCTTCTCCGTTTTTAGTTACAAATTTGGCCAGATTGATGGATCCCAGATTACAGGCTTCCAGGGGCAGCAATGGCTGCTCACCACAGGGATTGGTGCTTTCAATCTCACCGAGTTCGGGGGTCGGATTATCGCGATTGATACGATCCAGGAAGATGATGCCGGGATCTCCGTTTTTCCAGGCCTGCTCCACCAATGTCTGGTAGACCTGTGAGGCATTCAATTTTTCGATCAGGGTATGATCCCGGGGTTCAACCAGATCATATTCCTCATTTTTGGCCGCTGCTTTCATGAAATCATCGGTAACGCCGACCGAAATATTGAAGTTGTTCAGATCCCGGTTTTTCCTTTTGCTGTGGATGAATTCCATAATATCCGGGTGATCCACCTTTAAAATGGCCATGTTGGCTCCCCGGCGAGTGCCGCCCTGTTTGACCTGTTCGGTGGCGGTGTTGAATATTTTCATAAACGAAACCGGACCCGAGGCCACCCCACCGGTGGTGCCCACCATGCTGTTTTTAGGTCGCAGGCGGGAGAAAGAAAAGCCGGTGCCGCCGCCGGATTTGTGAATCAGGGCGGCATTTTTCAGGGCACCAAAAATTTCTTCCATGCTGTCTTCTACCGGCAAAACGAAACAGGCCGCCAGTTGGCCCAGTCTGCGTCCGGCATTCATCAGGGTCGGGGAGTTGGGCAAAAATTTAAACTCGGTCATGATCTTGTAAAAGATCTCTTGAATTTCTTTGATGCGCTTTTCGTCGCCGCCGAATTTCTTTTCGGCTTTGGCGATATGGCGGGCCACCCGTCGGAACATTTGCTCCGGGGTTTCGGTGATTTTACCGTGGCTGTCCTTTTTAAGGTATCTCCTTCGCAAAACCCTTCGGGCATTGTCGGAGAGATTCACCCGATTTTTAACAAATATAGACTGGTCCAGCCGGATCGGAGAAAGCTTGGTCAAACCGTACTCCATCAATTTGGCTTCGATCATATTCTCGATAAAGGGCATGGTGATGGTTTGAAACTCCATCCGCAGAATTTCTTCCCGCACCGAGCGGCTGATGCCCATGGCCTTTTCCGAATCAATCGGATTGTCCCTGATGAGGATATCGGTAAACACCTGATCGTCCCACATGTGGGTGCCTAAATCAAAACGTCCTTCTTTCGTAACTAAAAACTTTCCTTGCTGACCCATTGAAAATCTCCTGTTCGAACAGTCTAAATAAGTATATATCTCGGAATTTCCAAAAAGTGTTGGAAATATAGTTTTTCTTGTGGCCATCCACTGTGGGACGCCGCATGGAATGCTGGAATTCCAACCTTCCATTATTCCAATTGTGAGCAAAGCGATTATTCCCGTCGGAGGGAATAATTTCAGAACCCAGGCCAACCGTTTTTAGGCGGCACTGCAGCAAAACGAAAAAACAGTTCGCCAATGAGCAAAATACAACATTTTTAAGAATTTTCAACCAAGGAATGTGACTCAGATGAAAAGGGCGCCGATGAACCAAAATCCCCTGTTGCAGACAATTTGATTGCTATTTGATTCGGATTTAATCTCGTTGGTTTTACGGGAAAATCGGTGCCGGTAGAACACGCTGCACTTATCATTCACCCCATTAATTAAAGCTGTTTAAATATTACATACAACATATTGTATGTCAATAGAAAAAAACCCCAATATCTGCCGTATCCCTAGAAAAAACAGTCTGGAATGAACAGTTCGCGTTTTTAATTTCCCTGGTCCGGACAAAATAAATGGAATAAGCTGTCCGTGCTCAGTAGGGCTGAGGAGCGCCCTGGCGAGCACTATCCGGGTTGCCCGATCGAGATGGTCGGAAAGGTCTAAAATAAGGCAGGATTCTTTGCAGGTCCTGCCTTATTTAGAAAACTTCCAGCAACAGTCCGATATTATGCTGCTTGTATCAGCAGATTTCATTGGAATGAGGTCATTT
>JAFDDW010000029.1 GCA_019310665.1 Deltaproteobacteria bacterium | reverse complement strand
ACGGGATTGAAGGTTTTAAATGATACCCTGGCCGAAATCAGGGCCCGCGGCCAGAGCCAGGTGCCCGGCGATGTTATTTTCAAGCTTTATGATACCTTTGGATTCCCGGTAGATATCGTGCAGGATGTCGTCAGGGATGAAAAAATGGATCTGGATATGGACGGGTTCGACCGGGCCATGGACGCGCAGCGGGCCAGATCCCGGTCGGTGACGACCTTTGACAGTATCAGTGAGGCTTACAAAAACCTTTCGGCCCAGGGTGTCAAACCGGAGTTTGTGGGCTACAATTCCCTGAGCGGCGATTCAAAAATACTGGTAATGGTGGCCGACGGTGAAGAAATCACCGAAGCAGCTGACGGGCAGCACCTTGAAATTGTTACCGCCGGCACCCCATTTTACGCCGAATCCGGCGGTCAGGTCGGCGACACCGGAACCATTAGCGGTAAGAATTTTGAGATGGTGGTGCTGGACACGGTCAAAGACCCCACCGGGCTCATTATCCATAAAGCCAGGGTAACATCCGGAGTCGTCCACAAGGGGGATGCCGTCAGTCTGAACGTTGACGGGGACAAGCGTGCGGCCACAGCTTTAAACCACACCGCCACCCATATTTTGCACGCGGTACTGCGCCAGGTGCTCGGAGACCATGTCAAGCAGGCCGGTTCTCTGGTTGCGCCACACAGGCTGCGTTTTGATTTCGCCCATTTCTCTCTGATAGATACCGATACCCTGGAAGCCATTGAAAATTTTGTCAACCAGCGTATCCGCGAAAACGTACCCACCGCTATTGAGGAAATGGATGCTGAAGCTGCACTTAGATCAGGGGCTACGGCTTTGTTTGAGGAAAAGTACGGAGATCGTGTGCGCGTTGTTTCTCTCAGCGATTTCAGCAAGGAACTTTGCGGCGGGACTCACACCGGACATACCGGTAACATCGGTCTTTTCAAAATCGTCAGTGAATCCAGCATATCATCCGGGGTCAGACGAATTGAGGCCCTGACGGGTGAATCGGCGCTAAAATTTGTCCAGCAAACATCGCGGGTATTAAACGATACGGCCCATTTGCTGAAAGAAAAAGCCCCGGCCGTACCGTTGAGGGTCAAAAAGATGCAGGTCGATCTTAAAGCTTTAGAAAAAGAAGTTGCTCAGCTAAAAACCAAACTGACATCAAAAGCTACGGAGGCATCGCCGGATGCCGTCAGGTCGATAGACGGTGTTGATGTATTGGTCAAAAGGGTCACAGTGGACACACCGGCTGCTCTCAGAAATCTGGCCGATGACCTCAAAAACAAGATCAAATCCGGCATTGTCGTTCTAGGAAGTGCGGCCGGTTCAAAGGCCATGTTGATCGTCGTGGTCACAAAAGATCTCACCAACCGCTATCATGCCGGCAATATCGTCAATCAGGTTGCGGCTGAAGTCGGCGGCCGCGGCGGCGGCAGGCCGGACATGGCCCAGGCCGGGGGGGATCAGCCCGAGAATCTCGATAAGGCGCTGGCCAAGGCGTATGAAATTGTCGGGCAGGGGCAATAAAGATTTCGTTTAAAATTGATAAGTTTTGGGGACTAGTCGATTAACGCCTTGGAATGACGAATGACTTTGGAATGTCGAATGTCGATTGACGAATGTAGAATTGTGGAAGTCGCTTCGCTCCTACTTTTTTATAGCAATAATTCCAATATTAAACGACAGAATTTCTTCATTCTTCATTCGACATTCGTCATTCTCTTTCCCTGGAGCTGATCTCATGCTTGGCTGATTCGATTCCTCCCAGGGTTCGTTGAACCAGCGCCTGGTGCCGGGGTTCTTGCGACAGGTCCATGAAGCCCTGCTGCCGCTTTTGAATTTCATCCAGCAGAGCGAAATCCGATGGTTGACCGACCCGTCCGATACCGCGGATCAAAATGCCCAGATGCTGCAACAAGCCGGTCATATAAATTGGGCTTTCGTTGAGCAGAAAGATCTGGGAAGCCGGGTTTCCGTAAACCATGAGGGCCTCCTGGATTACGATAGCGGCTGTTTTTCCCCCGACAAGCGCCAGGAATATGTGGGCTTCTCTTTCCAGCGCCAGCAAAAATCGAATCGGCAGTACCTTGGTATCCGATCCTTCCTGTTCAAAGGATTGAATGAGCTTTTTACGGATGGTGACGATTTTATCGATAAACCGTTTTTGTTCACCGTCGATTCTCCACTGTATATAGCGCGTCACCCCTGGATCAAGTCCTTTATTGACCAGCAGCA
The DNA here is from genome assembly GCA_019310665.1 of Deltaproteobacteria bacterium. Taxonomy (GTDB): domain Bacteria; phylum Desulfobacterota; class Desulfobacteria; order Desulfobacterales; family JAFDCJ01; genus JAFDCJ01. The sequence goes on along the minus strand of JAFDDW010000029.1, from coordinate 8,212 downwards.
CTTCTTCCGGAGTGATTTCAATATCCATGTTGATTTCTTTGTTGTAGGTCCGCAGAAACTGGAGTGCCAGCATCAGCGCGTTTCTGTCCGGAAAGCCTACATCCCCCGGATCAAGAATAAAATCGGATACCAGGATCTTAGCGGCCTGCTTGGGTTGCTGAAGTTCTTTTACCAGCAACTGCAGCGAATTCAGAAACGGCAGCCGATCGCTGCGGCGGGGGATCTGCCTGAGAAATTCCCACAAGATTTCAAATATCTTTTTGGGATGGGCCGCAAACCCGGTTACATGTTTTTCAAAAAGGGCTCTCTGAAAATTGCCCTGGCTGTCAAAACAACCTTTTAATAACTGGGCGATTTCTTCGGCCTCCTGGTGCGAGATGTTAAACGTTTTAGAAAGCTGTTCATAATCCTGATCTGTAAAATCCGCAGCCGCTTTTAAGGCCGTCCTCATTTTTTTTCTGGCGGCGCACCGATCCTTGGATTTTTCGATAAGCTTTGAGATATTGTCATCGGCCTTGCCAATGACCTTTTTTTGATCTCCTTGCCAGATCTTTATTTCACCCTCGTCAATAATCAGATCGTCGAGAACCTCCTTGGGCAGCTGATCCATTCCAGACTGGATCCGTTGGAGAACATCTTCCATCAATTGCGGGTCTTTTTCGCTGGTCTCGAGGGTTGATAAAAAATCGGTTATCAGCTGAAGCCGTCCCTCAAGTCCCGCAAGGTCGAGCCGACTATAATCGTCGCCATATATGGTTTTCATCACCTGGACAGCTTTTTCAGGAGAACCACCATAAGCTTCCTTCACAAATCGGGCTACATGGGCCTTCAGTAAGGCCGGATCAATTTTAACCGGGGCAACGCCGCCTATTTGCTGAGGAAGTTTGTCGGCAGAATCGTTCATGGAGGCCTCATGGGGTTAAGCTTTTTTCGGGGTTCACCGTAAATTAGAGACCGGATAAACCGGGAAATGCCTAAAGTTTGATCAATGCCTAAATAGTTTGATTTTTACACAAAAAGTTCTTGCCACAAAATGCACAATCCGCCGAAGGTGGACTAATATACTAACTCATTAAGCATAGATGAATATGCCTTCAGTGTCAATCCGGGATAAGACATTGCCGGATTAAATAAGTCTGTATATTATTGAAATTATATCTCTTTATTGTCGGGATCAGGTACTGAGCGGGGGGTAGCGGCCCTGAATTTCAAGCGCCTTGCAAGACGTCGATCATGGTAAACATCCGGCCTTTGGCACCTGCCCGCACTTTTTCAGACAGGTATAAAATCGCATCAACAGTTCCCTGGACATAGACCTCGCGACCGTTGACATTGTGGGTGAATTCGAATCGAACCGTCTGATCCTCTGAGACCAGGGTATAGGTGTGCCATCCATGGCCGGACAGATATTGCTCCGGAATTCCCCATTGCGATTTTTGATCCTCCGGATTTCGCATCCGGACGATGTCATCTGCTGAAAAAGAAACACCCAGCTTGTTGAAATAACCAACCATAGCTTTGGCCGTGCCGCTGGTATCGGCTTTGCCCCGCTGATGGCTTTCTTTGATTTCCAGAGAATAGTCTTTGAATAAATCGGGAAAATTGTCGGCGGCATATTCCATCATCGCCTGAAACCCGACAATTTGTTTGGCCATATTGGGTGCGATGACAGCGGCAACGGCAGAAGATAGCACTGTTTCTTCAAGCTTCTTGCGGTCGCCGCCGGTGGTGCCCATCACAAACGGTAACCCGTGAAGACCGTAAAATTCAGCGTTGGAGTTCACCGCTGACGGGTGGGTGTAATCGACACTCAGAAACTCCCCGTAGGTGTGCTTTATTTTTTCTATTTGTGATTTTCGTTGATCCGGCTGGATGAGTTTTACCGAGATGTTATCGACCGTAGATTCAGATTCCTGAATTTCCGGTCCGGTCAGTGAATAGGGTATCCATTCAAACCGATCATCCTTTAATATATGCCCGGCAACCATCCGGGCCACATTTCCAGGAATTCCATTAACCATGACTTTTATTGTGCTCATTGGATTCCTCCTATGATTATATCAAATGGATTGCATACCGGTCTTTTGCAGCTGACCGTAAGCCTTTTCTACCACGGCCGTCAGTACGGGGAATTCCCCCTGATTTTTAGCGATAAGATTGGATTTCAGGGTCCTGAGTGCAGCCGGTATGTATTTTTCGAAATAACGTTTGCCTTTGGCTTTGCTCAGAAAAGAGAATGCGCCCAGGATCTGAAGATTTCGGGTGAGCATGCAATAATTATAGCATAAGCGAAATTTTTCCGATTCCACCTCAGTGATCGCCGACAGCGCCTCAATCGTGTAATCCAGCAGGTGAGATTGAATGGTGTCCGACAATTCAACATAGGGATCGATCAGCAGCGAGGCAAGATCATATTGAATCGGGCCGATGCGTCCACCCTGGTAGTCAATAAAGTAAACCTGATGGTTTTTTAGCATGATGTTACGGGACTGCATGTCCCGGTGCATAAAACCGTCGGTTGAATCCTGCCGTGCCTTTCGGGCCAGAGCAACAAATTCGGCTGCCAGATCTTCAAACGGTATCTTAAACCCGAGATAGCCGTTTAAAAACGCTTCGTGAAAATAACGACATTCTTTTTCGATTATCAGCTCTTGATCGTATTCAGATGATTGATAGGTCCAGGCCGGGTCAAAATTGTCTGCCCCGCGGAGCGTTAGCCGGATCAGCTGGTCAATGACGGATTTATAAAGGTTGATAAGGGATTCCGATTCGCCTGTTAAGCGGACAGTCTGCTGCAAGTTGATATCACCCAGATCTTCCAGGAAAACCAGGCCGCAGAAAGTGTCGTAGAAATAAATTTTAGGCACCGACACACCCTGGCGATACAGATGCTGTCCGATATGAACAAAGGCATCAACCTCAGCGGTCGCCTGATTCTGCCGGATGCCGTGATCTGCCATGATTAGTGAGTGGTGTTTTGTTTTCAGACGATACCATCGTCTTTCCGATCCGTCTCCCTTAAGCTTTTTCTTTTCTATCCCCAGGCCGGGAATATTTCCGAAAGCCTTTTTGAAAGCCGGCGGCAACGCTTTTTGAAAGGCGATTTTTCGGTAACGCTCCGGTGTTCCGATATCCTGCCACCTGTCTCCGTCCGCAATATAGGCATCCAGTTTTTTACCTTGCGCCAGGATTTTTTTAAAGGCATCGATGCTGCTGTAGACCGTGTTGTCCGGGATATAATCCAGCACCTGGGGCTCGAGAACCTGTATTCCGGTAAATGTCAGCAGGCGCTCAGCCGGCTCTTGGGCACGATCCCCCTGGTTGCGAAACCCTGTAATCCACCGGTTTTGCTTTACGGCGACCGTGTTAAATGCGGAATCATCACAAAGCACAAGGGTGGCCGGGGGATGATGACGGCAATGGGCCTGGTAAACGTCATACAGGTCAACATCGGCAACAATATCGGCATTGATGACCATAAAGGGCTGAGTATCCCAGAAATCGGCCACGTTTTTGATGGCGCCGCCGGTGCCAAGAATTTTCGGTTCGTAACGAGTCGCTACTGGTATGCTGTAGCCTTGGGCCGCAACAAATGCTTCGATAGCGTGATGCAAGTGATGGGTGTTAATTATAACAGATTTGCAGCCTGCTTGCTGGAGTTTATCAATGATAACCCCGAGCAGGGGACGACCGGCAATGGTGAACAAGGGTTTGGGCGTGTGGTCCGTATAGGGCTGCAAACGGGTACCGTAGCCGGCCGCCAGGATTAAAGCTTTCATAGTTCAAAGGTTCAACGTTCAGAGTTCAGAGGTTCAGGGTTTATAGGTTCAAGGCTCAAAGCATCATGACTGCAAATATTTCAGGGCATTTTGTATGGCACTGGCATAAATTTCAATTTTTTCCGTATCGTCGGATCCTTTGATTCCCTTACTGGTGAAAAATTCAATCGCATTTTGATAGGTGACTTTCGACAGCGCTTCTTTACGCTCGACTTCTTTGCGTTTATACATGCGATTTCCCCGGGCCGTAATTTTTTTTATACGGTCTTTGGGTTTTACCGCGTCTTGCGGGTTACGCATGAAGAAGTTGAGCACAATCCAATAAGCCTCGAAATAGGTCTTAAGGAAAAAGGCGAATAACTTCAGTTTGCGAAAACCGGCCGGGGTGACATCATAGGTGTCCGGCAGTGTCTGATGGGGTATGACAATACCGTCATCGATGAAGGCCTTGATGCTTTTGCGCACATGAAACTCTGATCGGATGTCGACATCATAGGCGAATTCATATTTATAAAAACTCTGCCAAAACCCGTAGCCGGCACGCAAATCGGAGGCCGAAAAACGGAAACTGTCTTTTTCCAGGATAGCCATGGCGGTATAGGCCGCCGGAATAAAAAAGGCAATACAGTTGTTTTTATAATATTCAAGATGAAGCCGTCTATTTTCGTTAATTAAAAATTTTTTTTCGGTATCGGTCTCTTCTTTGTTTTTGGAGACCGGTTCGATGAACTTTCGCTGGGTATATGACTCCACCACCTTGTCAAACGCCCGTTGCTGATCGGAAACTATGGTGTCGGCCAGTTTAGCATCCTGGGCCGCCAGGTATTTCATGTACGTTGCAATTACAGAGAGCAGCTCCCCGTTAGAAAATTGTTCTTTTGTGAAGTTGAGAATGGCGCCGGCGACCAAACCATGGGGTGTTACGACCGTCACCCGGTTGATGGCGTTTATTATCTGGTAGCCTAATTTTCGCGTGATGGCATTTAGTTCTTTTGATTTCATATCCGCCAGTGGCCGGCCGTACTGGCTTAAGAGCTGGTCCACCGAGATGGGTTCATGAAACTGAATATATATTTTGCCGTAGCGCTTTTTTAAAAATTTGCGGGCACGAAATACCTGTAATATGTTTTCCGGTTCTTTCTGACCGCCACCGAGTTCGTGCAGATAGGACTTTTCTTCAATGATTCTGTCATATCCGACATAGATCGGAACGATTAGCATATCCTTGCAGGCGCCGTTTTGATAGGCCTTCATGAGGATGGACAGCAAACCCAGCTTCGGCATCAGCAACTTGCCGGTGCGACTTCGACCCCCTTCGATGAATTGCTCGATGTTATAACCCTCTTCCAACAATTTGTGGATATATTCGGTAAACACCCTGGAATAGAGCACGGCACCCCTGAATGATCGACGAAGGAAAAAGGCGCCGACTCCGCGAAATAAAGGACCCAAGGGCCAGAATGAGAGATTTTTGCCGGCCGCGATATGAGGTACCGACAGGTTGTTGTGATACAGAACATAATCCAGGATCAGATAATCAATATGGCTTTTATGGCTGGGAACCAGGACAAGAGGCCCCTTGAGAGACATATGTTTTACTTTGTTGAGAATTTCATGGTTGGTTGTAAATCCGTCAAACATTGACCGAATAAGCCATCCCACAATAACCGATGCCACCGTTATAAAAGCCGGTTTATAATTGGCGGCAATTTCTTCGATATAGGCGTCGGCTTTGCGGCGGACCTGGTGGATGGGAATATCACGGTTTTCGGCGTAGGTTTCCATAAAGCGCTGAAAGCGTTCGGTCGTTAAAATACTTTCTTTCAATTCTATTCTTGATTTGCGGACAGGCCCTGTAATGCTCTGGCGATGGGCATTGAGTTGAACCAGCAGGTCGCGACGCAATACCAATGACTGATATTCAGTCGATTGGTGACGGATTTCTTCAGAATTCAGGTAGCGTTTTAAATTCAGGGGTTCGGAAACTTCCGCAAACACCCTGCCGCTGTTTTTAAACAGGGTGAACAGGCGTCTGAGTTTGCCGGGTTTGTCTTCGGGACCAAAGAGGATATCAATCATTGTCGGGCTTTCGCGGCGGGCGTTTTTGCTGAAAAACATCAACTGCGGAATGAGGTAAATTGGCCGGTCAATGGTTTTTTGAATTTCGATCAGGTAATGTATCGGGTCGGTTTCGGCCTTTACAAAGCGGCGGTAAAAATTCTTTTCCCCGACCAGCGATAAGAATCCACACCGTCCGTTAATCAATTCCTCTTTGAGATATCCACGGTCATAGGGATCCGGCCAGGCCTGATACCGCAAAACAAAATCCACTTTGGCCAAAAAAATTCTCACTATCCGCGAAAATGGCTGCCAGATATAAACTTTGTAGTCAAAGCCTATCTGGGGATAGGGCAGATTTTCCTGACGGTAGCGATTGTAGTAGAAGAGGTATTCGAAAAAGCTTTTGAATTTGGTTATATAAACGACAATGGCGTTTTCTTCCAGATGCGCAATAATTTCGGTCTGCCGGTCATCGACCTTAATCCCTGAGTAAAAAAGCTTAAGAAGCAGATTTGAGAAGTTGCCGATTTTGTCCGGCAGCAAGCAGGTATAATGATCATAGGAACCACGCAGGATTTTGTTGACCCATCGGTTAGACGGTCCGCTGTATTCTTGCGGTGCTGCTTTTTCCATTTTGGCCATGATAATTATCCGGTAGAATTTTTATTAAAATTAGCAGAATAGGTGTTAGTTTGCAATATTTTATTGGCTTGTGTTACTGACTATGTTATGGTAGGTTTCGAGCAATTGAGCCAAAGGGTTGCAACCGTTTGCAGGTACAAAGAATCAGCCTGCAACCGGGCCCTTCTATCTACCCTGACTATTTGAATGTATTTGAAAGGAGGTCAATGTTATATGAAGACATTAATTGGCGGTGCAATCGCCGCATTATTGGGGCTGATCGGAATAGTGGCCTGGTTTCCTCAATTTTTAACCGTTATTGCCGGTACCATCCCTGTGATGCTTTTACTTGGCGGTGCGCTGGCCATCTACCTGGGCGTTGATGAACTCAAAGATACCTGGAAACAAGAGGAGAGCGTAGAACAAGAGGAGAGCGTAGAAACTGATGCTGGCGCCGATGAAGGCGTGGAAAAATATAAACAAGAGATATCCGAACTTAAAGACGAAATCGAGACCCTGAAAAAAGACTAAAACGCAGTTGCATCTATTTTTAGACCAGAGCCCGGCAGCGTGTAGTGCCGGGCTCTTCTGGTTACTGGTCGCTGGCTTCTGGTCACTGGTCTCTTATCTCGCCTTTTTGATTGCCGAGGTGGCCAGAAAATCTGCCTTCTCATTTTCCGGGTGACCGGAATGTCCTTTGACTTTAATAATTTTTATATCTTTGAATGTGGCCATCGTTTTTTTAATGGATTCCACAAGCTGCAGGTTTTTTCTTGGCTTCCAGTTCAGCATCAGCAATCCATAGGCATATTTACTGTCGGTAAACAGTCTGACAGGCATATTCTTATTTTTTAGAGCGGACAGCCCGATTTCGATGGCTTTAAGCTCAGCAATATTGTTGGTGGCGTTGCCGATAAATTGTGAGATTTCCTTCTCATGCCCCCCATAGCGCAACAACACGCCAATGCCGGATGGGCCCGGATTTCCGGAAGAAGCCCCGTCAGTGAATACGCATATTTTGTCCTCGTAAGCCGATTCGTTCCAAGCTTCCGAAGCACCGGTGGCTTTATCGTTAGCGGATTTTTTATTGCGGGTTTTTCTTTTTTTTTGCAATTGCGTTTTCGGCGGAGGGGCGTCAATCGGGCTGACATTATTTTCTTTAACCCAGTACTCATAATCCTGTTTAAGCTGGTATTTGATCAATACCTTGCCGTCTTTGGTGATCGGTTTGCCCTGGGCGTCAACGGCCATCCAGACCTTGTTCGTTTTAAACCACATGCGGGTCCAGTCGCTGGTATCTGGGCTCTGGTCGCTGGTCACTGGCTGCTGGTCGCTGGTCACTGGTCGCTGGCTCCTGGTGTCTGGTCGCTGGTTACTGGACGCTATAGCGCAAAGAGCATAGCGCATGGCGTACAGGTTGATAATTCTGAAATTTCAGAGACCTCTAACGCTATGCCCTCTGCGCCATGCGCTTTGCCATTAAATCCGAAATCCGCAATCCCAAATCCCAAATCGAAACAATCCCAAATCGAAACAATTCCGCATTCCGAATTCCGCCTTCAAACCCCTCTGTCGTCTAACACCCGACACCTGAAAGTGCCATCTTTTATTTGTACATGTGAAACTTCCGACTGACCTTCTTAAATCGGTCAAGTTCCTCCTGCCAGGAAGCTTCAATTTCATCAACCGGCTCCAGTTTTTCAAGGCGTTCACGGATGGCGCGATCACCGATAATCAAATCGATGGGCATT
>JAFDDW010000635.1 GCA_019310665.1 Deltaproteobacteria bacterium | reverse complement strand
GATTATGAAGATCTGCTATCATATTTGATTTTATTGAGATACGCATAAGATATATGAATAATTACGGATGTTGGGATACTGGCAAGAAATCTGTATGTCTTATATCACTCCGAAGAAGCCTCATCCTAGTGAGCACCTACCAAATATTATCTTCCGATTCTCGAACCCAACATTATTAAATCTAATGCTAAAGTATTATTAGAAATTTCGAATTGCCTCACACCTAATCTAATACTAAAGCGATAGAAATCTTGACTTAAAACACGTAAATATAGTATTTTTATTGTATTTACAGTTTTATATTTGCCTGAAGCTAATGGCAAAGCTAAAGGCTCAGATTGGCTAAAAAAGGAGAAAGCAAGAAATGGTAAAGCTTACAGACGATCAACAATATGTGGTCGATGAGTGCACGATCAAAATTATAACCACTGATAGGACTCAAATTAAGGGGGTTGTCAATAAAAAAGGACTTAAGAGGACTTCTGATCTGTTTACCGAAGACGATTCGCCTTTCATTATTGTTTATAAGGCGACAACAAAAGGCCAGGAAAACAAAGTTCTCGCAGTTAATAAGACTCAGATCATTTGGGCAGAGTTGGAAGATGATAGTGGTTCATAGTGGTAGATCAAGTCCAGCTGAAGTATGAAAAATTCAAGCTACAAAATGTACTAATTTCGCTTTATAATTTTAAATCCAGGACCTGTGATTTACTGCTATATATCCGCTATTTTAAAGTTGATTAAAAAGTTGTGATATCAAAATATCCTGATTAAACTGTCAAGTAAAGTTTTGACTTTACTTCCTTTTATGTCGGATAAAATATAATGGCCGGCAGCCGTCTTCGCTTATGCTTCGCCGCGCCAGGCAGAATCCCCGCTTGAAAGCGGGATGTAAGCACCGGCCCTACTTTAAAATACCTCACACAGTAAGCGTAAATTCTAGTCAAGTTTACCGATTCGTTCGCTGACCCCCGTGTACTGTTTCCTCAGTTTCGGTTTCTCTATTTTGCCGGTCGGGCTTCTGGGGACTTCACTGAAGATGATTTTGCGGGGTCGTTTGTAGCGCGGAAGTTCTTCACAATATTCAGTGATTTCTTCTTCGGAAAGGCTTTGACCGGGTTTTTCTTTAATAATGGCGGCCACAATTTCACCGAGGCGTTCATCCGGCAGACCGATAACCCCCACATCCTGCACCTTGGAGTGCCCCATGATGTGGTTTTCAATTTCAACCGGGAAAATATTTTCACCCCCCGTGATGATAATATCCTTGGCGCGGTCCACCAGCCAGATGAAGCCGTCTTCATCCACCCGGGCGATATCGCCGGTCAACAGCCACCCATCTTTTAATGTCGATTCGGTGGCCTCCGGATTCTTATAATATTCCTTCATCACCCCGGGTCCCTTGACCAGCAGTTCACCGGGTTCGCCCCGGGCTACCGTCTTCAGATCGAAATCTACAATTTCAAATTCCCAATCAAAACCGGGGACGCCGATGGGGCCGACTTTGTGGGTATTTTCAAGCCCCAGATGGACACACCCCGGCCCGGTGGTTTCGGTCAGGCCGTAGTTGGTGTCGTAATCATGGTGGGGGAAGATCTTTTTCCAGTTGTTGATCAGGCTGGGGGGAATCGGCTGGGCCCCCATATGGACCAGGCGCCACTGGTCCAGCCTGTAATCGTCCAGGTTGACATCCTTATTTTCTATGGCAATCAGAATATCGTGGGCCCAGGGAACCAGCAGCCAGACAATGGTGACATTTTCTTCTGAGACTGCCTCCAGAATCATCTGCGGTGCTATCCCTTTAAGAATAACGCCTTTGGCGCCGACGATGAAATTGCCGAACCAGTGCATTTTGGCACCGGTGTGGTAGAGCGGGGGGATACACAAAAAGATGTCCGCATGGGTTTGATTGTGATGGCGGTTTTCAACGTAACAGGCATGTTCCAGGTTGCGGTGAGTCAACAGGACCGCCTTGGGAGTGCCGGTGGTCCCGGAGGTAAAATATAAAGCGGCACTGTCGATCAGGTTAAATTCTACCTGCGTGGAATCGGCCGAAGCCGATGCCAGAACATCCGTGTATGGCTCCGCATACTCGGGCCTTAAATCTTCAGGGCCGACAAATATATAGTCAGTTACAGTCCTGTCCAGGGACTCTTTAATGGGGTTGACCCGGTCAACAAACTCTTCGCCGAAGATCAAGGCTTTGGCTTCGGCAATTTCCGAGCAATATTTGATGTCATCGGCTGAAAACCTGAAATTTAACGGAACCACCCAGGCACCCGTACGCAGAACACCGAAATACGCCGGCAGCCATTCGATGCAGTTCATCATCAGATGGATAACTTTGTCGCCTTTTTTGATTCCTTTGGCCATGAGCGCATTGGCCACCCGGTTGGCCTCGGCATCAAATTCTTCCCAGGTGATTTCTTTGCGGCTGTTTTTGGCGGGATCCCTTTCAACCAGCGCAATCTCATCGCCGTACATCCGGGCATTGCGCGCCAGAATTTCAGTGATCAGCATGACTTCCTCCTCCTGATAATATTTTTCACCGCAGAGGCGCTAAGTACGCAGAGAAAATATTTTTTTTAGCTTTCCGGTG
>JAFDDW010000634.1 GCA_019310665.1 Deltaproteobacteria bacterium | reverse complement strand
TCACCGTGTTGAACTTGCCAAACAGTGAATAGGTATTCTCTCCCAAGAATCCCACATTGCCCAGTTTGACCGTCATATAACCGATACAAGCCAACCCGATGACCACGAAAATACCCACCAATGTTTCCTTGGAATATTTCTTCATTACGCTTTTCCTCCGCGTGCACACGAAAATTGTGCGATTTCTTTTTGATTAAACCGTGCGAATTCCATCACGGACTCAATTTCTATCTGCGGTTTGCCCTGGGCCAGACCGACCAGCACCTTGAACTCAACGCATTCTTCTGATTTGCCTTCATTGGCCATGGCGGCTTCGATGCCGCCCATGCCGTGTTCCTGAAAATCTTTGGTAAAGTCCTTCGTGATCCGTTCAGCTTCATCAAGATCGGAATAGGGCAGCACGGTGGCATATTCATTGATGGTCTGACGTGATGAAAAGCCGCCCACCGCCCCGAAGTGTTTATTGATATATGACCCCAGGGATCGAATAATCTGCTGGGTCACGTCGTGGCCCAGATTGGCGCTGATAACATCGATGTCATCAATGGTAAAAACCGCCACCGCGTAAGTGGCATCCGGCTGCCGTTGGCTTAGATCGGTTTGATAGCGGACCTTGAAATGCCGCTTGGAATAAAGCCCGGTCAGCTCTTCTCCCAGGCTTTCAAGGCTGCTGATAAGTTCCTGGCGGAAGGGATGATCAAGGGACTCAAAGTCTTCCGGGTCGCCCTGAAATACGATCTTACGATCATACAGGGCCAGAATACGGTTGGAGATAAAATAGACATCCGGGATTTCGTGACTGATCAGAAGGGCGGTAAACCCGAAGCGTTTTTGATACTCGGCTACCATGCTCAGGATGGCATTTTTGCGGATCGGGTCCTGGCCGGTGGTAGGCTCGTCAAAAAGCACAATGCCCGGGTCGGTGACCAGGGCGCGCGCCAGGGCGGTGCGCTTCTGCATGCCGCCTGAAAGCTCCGACGGGTATTTGTCGGCCACATCGGTCAGCTCGGTCTGCTCGATGCGGGCCATGGCCTTTTCCTTGATTTCCTTCTTTTTTAATTTGGTCGTGTATTTTAACGGCATGGACACATTTTCTAAAACCGTCAGCGAATCAAACAGCGCATTGCTTTGAAACATGTAGCTGATCTGGCCGATATATTCATTCCATTCGGCTTTGCTCATTTTGTCAATCGGTTTGCCACGGAACAATATTTGGCCCTCATCGGGTGTGAGCATACCGATGATGTGCTTGAGGGTCACGCTTTTGCCCGTACCGGAAAGCCCGATCAGGGTGGTGACTTCGCCTTCATAAATTTTAAAATCGATGCGATTTAAAATGTTGCGGGTGCCGAAGGTTTTGCTGACGCCTTTAAATTCGATCAAAGGCTCTCTTTGTTCATCCATGACATGTCCTAAGCAAGGGTTATTTGTTAAACATATAACGACGAATTGAGCGTGTTGCGCGCGATTCGGACGCTACACGATAAAAGAAGTTACAACATAGTCTGAAATCAGGATCATCACGCACGAAATCACAACCGCCGAGGTGGTGGACAGGCTGACGCTTTTGGCGCCAAAACTGTCGGTTCGCATGTGGGTGAAAAAGCCCTGAAAACAGCAGATGGTGACAACCAGAATCCCGAATACGAGGGACTTATAAAACCCCCCCATAACGTCATCTATATGAGTGCTTGACACGACCCGGTAAAAGTAGGTGCCGGAATTGACCCCCATCAGCAGGCAGCCGCTGACCCAGGCGCCGAGGATGCCGATCAGATCAAAAAAGGCGGTTAAAATCGGAAAACTGATAACAGCAGCCGCGATGCGCGGGCTGACCAAATAACCCAGCGGATCGATGCGCATGGTGGAAAGGGCGTCGATCTGCTCGGAGATGCGCTGGATGCCGATCTCGGCCGTCATGGCCGAACCGGCCCGGGCGGTGATCATGATGGCGCACAGGACCGGTCCCATCTCCCGGATCAACGTCAGGGCAATGGCGGTACCCAGCACCCCCACCGAGCCGAATTTAACCAGCACGAAATACAGCTGCAGTCCCAGCACCATGCCGGTGAAAAAACCCACCAGCATCACAATCTGGGCCGATTTGGCACCGATAAAATATATCTGTGCGATAATTTCCGGTATCGCTTTGATCCTGAATATCATAAAAAAGGACCGGAAGAAAAAAATGGCCATGGCCCCCAGGTCGTTGTTCAGGCGAAGGGCCTTGCCGCCGAAGAAATCAAAAAAGGATTTTAAAAATCCGTTCGAAGGTTTTACATCTGCAAGTTCAGTTGCGCTTTCAACCGTAGAATTTTCTGCCATTCTAAAAGTTCCCTTTCCTCCATGGCGAATTTGCTGGAAACGTATTCCTAAATTAGACTTGGACGCCGGGGCTTAACCGTTCGATGTCCGGGATGTGACAGTAATTATTATATTGATTTAAAACTAGATTGCATGTGCCGCACAACCCCCAAAAAGGGTTAAAAACGGGTTATATGTAAATATATTTATATATGACCCTTAAATCCCTATAATTACTTACCACAAAACCTGTGAAGCGCAAGAAAAAATTGATAATATTAATAATTTTTTTTATTTTG
>JAFDDW010000633.1 GCA_019310665.1 Deltaproteobacteria bacterium | reverse complement strand
AATCGATCTTGGTTGATCATAAACCGAATTGTATCGTCCTAAATAGCAGGGATCGTGGTAAGTTAGAGATCCTTGGAATGATTTATTTAAGGTAATTTTGCCCGTCTTTACGAGTTCATCAATGAACTCTGTATGATGGATCACTTCATAATTTCCGCCCATTTGTGGATATTCATGCTTAAGTGTATTGACACAATGGGGGCATGCTGCAATTATTTTTTTAACCTTGTACTTATTCAAGGTTTCGATGTTTTCCTGCGCCATCATCTGGTACAACATCTCATTGCCGACACGTCTTGCAAAGTCACCGGTACATTTTTCTTCCACACCCAAAATTGCAAAGCTGATACCAGCTTTTTGTAAAATTTTGACCAGGCTGGTTGATACTTTTTTGGTTCGATCATCAAAGGAACCGGCACAGCCAACCCAGAGTAAATAATCGACATCAGAATCATCCGCCATTGTTTTAACATCCAGGCCGTCTGCCCAATCGGCACGTTTGTCATACCCGATACCCCAGGGATTGCCGTTGCGCTCGAGTCCTTTAAGGGCCGGGTTCAACTCTTTGGGGTAGGCTTCCGCCATTAACGTCTGCCCCTGTCTCATAGCCATTATTCGGGGAACATGCTCAATAGTCACAGGGCAAACTTCTTCACAGGCTCGGCAGGTGGTACAGGCCCAAAGAGTGTCTTCTTCGATCACATCACCAATAAGCTGTTTTTTGCTGTTGAGCTCGACCATCTGATTTTTCAGGTCTTTCTGGACTTTGGTTTCTTCAGCTTGTTCGGAGTCGCCGTCTTGTTTGATGAAGGCTGCTAACTTTGCTCTTTTAATAATGTTGTCTGCATTATCGAATAGTTCAAATTTAAGTTTATCATTGAAGTCATGCAGATTTAACGGTTTATCAGTGATATAAGCCGGACAAACCTCTTTACATCGTCCGCACTCGGTACATGTGTAAAGATCCAGTCCCTGTTTCCAGTTGAGCTGGTGGATGTGATTGAGTCCCAATGATTCGTCTTCCCAGGCTGCTTCATCTTCCAAATCCAAAACCTTGGTCTTTTCATGGGGATATCCCAAATTTTTTAAAAACACATTGGGAAGTGCGGTTATGACATGAAAATGTTTTCCCAGGGGCAGAAAATTAAGAAAGGTCAACTGGGTAATGATATGTAGCCAGAACATACAGGTCAGAATTAAGCCTGTGGCGTCTGCACTTATCCCGGATATAAGGGATGCCGCTCCCACAGAAACAGGTGTCCAGAGAAACTCTAAGCCATACTGGGGGTTATTAAAAAAATGAAGATGATCAGGATTATTATGTAACATAATTAAGTTATACCGGGCTCCATCGAGTAAGAGATCGGAAATCATCAAAACCACAATCATGCCCAAAACAAAATACGCTTCCCATGTATTGTGCATCCGTTCCGGTTTAAGAATCGCTCGACGAAATATGGCAAAAGCAGCCATCAATAAAACGATTGCTTCCATGATGTCTTTTAAGGCAATATAGAGATACCCTATTATAGAATCATTGCCAAAAATAGGGAGTTGAAAACCATTTACAAACCCTTCTCCATATAAACTCAGACTACGAATCAAAAGAATGCAGAATCCCCAGAAAATAAAAGCGTGCATGATACCGGCAATCCACTCTTTTTTCCTTCCCACCAGGCGCTTTTGACCAATTGCCAGAATGACCATATTCAAAACGCGTTCTTTGATATGATCGAACCGATCCACGGGCTCAAGCGCCATTAACAATTGGATTTTGTAATACATTGTGCGACCGAAAATTGCCAGCCCGACAATGAGCAGTAAAGACATCAAAAGGGGATTCATTGGTACCTCACCAAAATTATTACACAAAGGGCTAACTTCTAATTTTTTTAATTTCTTCACGAAGAATTGGAACCACCTCGAACAGGTCTCCGACGATACCATAGTCAGCCACATTGAATATGGGGGCTTCGGTATCTTTATTAACGGCCAGAATCACTTTTGAGCCGGTCATTCCTGCAAGGTGCTGAATGGCTCCGGAGATACCGATCGCCATATATAGGGAAGGTGCTACAATTTTACCGGTTTGCCCGACTTGCTTATTATGTGCCATGAAACCACCATCTACCATAGCGCGGGAAGAGCCAAAACCGGCTTTTAGATCGTTGGCCAGTTCTCTTACAAGATCGACACCGGCTTGATCTTTAACGCCTCGCCCTACTGAGATGACAACGTCGGCATCGGCAAGATCGATTTCACCGCTTGCATCCGATACAAGTTCTTTGATAACGGCTTTCAAATCGGCCGCTGGAATAGATAGCTTTATGACGTTTTCGGTTCCGGTTATGCCTTCGGTTGCCTCAAATGCACCTGCTCTGACAACTGCCACCAGTTGTTCGGTATTGACTTTGACTCGTTGCATCACTTTATTCGTGATTGCGGGTCTTATTATTTCGACTTGATCTCCAGAAAGCTCTACGTCGGTAATTTCAGTGGCGCACGCGGCATCCAGTTGAGCTGCAACCCTCGGGGCGACGGCTTTGCCGCTTTCGGAAAAACCGAACCAGATCAGATTGGCACCAAATTGTTTGGCTGCGTCGA
>JAFDDW010000632.1 GCA_019310665.1 Deltaproteobacteria bacterium | reverse complement strand
TTCTTAAAAAGGGCTTTAACGAACCTATTTTTACAAATAATTTCCGCTGCCGCTTTTCAATTCGCTTTTTATAAATATCTTTGGAGTTGGAAAACAAGATGTTGCGATCCACGGGAAGACCGAAGACGTGAGGACTCATAATCCCCGCCAGTTGGAAACCCGCTTCTGCCATCTATTGCCTCTCCATAGTGCGAAGGTTCAAAGGTTATAGGTTAAAAGCATATGTGATAGAACCGGCTCAAAAGATAAAGCCTAAGCCGGGATGTGGGTTATACATATCCAACAATAATCCCTGAATCGTTGGGGCTTTGTATGGAAATTCGTTGGATATCCCTGGCACCGGCAGCAGCCAGCATATCAATGATTTGCTCCTCGGAATAGGCTTGACCGGATTCCGTACCCAGAAGCATATTCAACGAAAACAGCGCCGGAAAGAGGGGACCGTCCATGCTGTTATTCAAAATGAAATCATGAATGATGATCATGCCACCCGGCTCTAAAGCATCAACCGCTTTTTGTATTATCATCCGGCAATCATCCGGTCCCTCCCCGTGAAGGATGTGTGACAGCCAGGCCACATCATAACGGCCCTCAACTGCGTCTTCCAGGTAATTGCCGTTTATGAAATTGATCCGGTCCGCCAGTTTGAACTGCTGGATGGTCCTTTCCGCAAAAGGCCGGGTGGTCGGCAAATCATATACGGTGGCCTTCAGATGTTCATTGCTGAGGCAAAAATGGATGGCGTAGGTTCCGGGGCCGCCGCCCAGATCGAGAAGATGTTGCCTGTTGGACACATCAATGGCGGGAACGATTTGGGGGGCCAAACCCATGGCCAGGTTAAACATGCCCATTAAAAAACTTTCGCGCCACTCCTCCTTGCTGTATGACGACCGGCTTCTCTGGGGTTTGCCAGATTTCACGGCCTGATCCAACTTTGACCAGGATTCCAGCAAATGGTGATGGTGCATAATTATATGGCCAAGATATTTGGGAGAGTCTTTGGCAAGCAGTTCGCTGCCGGAGGGAGTATTGACAAATTTGCCGTCTTTTTTGTCCAGCAGCTCCATGGCCACCAGGGCATTCAGCAGCCTTTCCACTCCTCTCCCTGCCCCCTCAAGCTGGTGGGAAATTTCCTCAGACGATAAACGCCTGTCACCGATAACGGTAAACACATCCATTTTAACGGCTGTCTGCAGCACGCAGGTTTTCCAAAAGAAACCTGAGATTTCAAGCAGTTCACCGGGGTTCCATTCTCGTGTAGCCATTTTTAATCTTTTTTCATTTCCATGGCCAGCTGTTCCGGCGTCATGGTCCAAAACGGCGTACCATCCTTGGTCAAACGAACCTTGAGAATCTCAATGTCGGGATCTTTTTTAATTTTGGACGCCATGAAAATGTCCTTGCCGTTGATCTCCGCCCAAACGCCTTTGAGCTTGATGCGAGCATTTTTCTTTAAACGAATTTCGCTGGGTTTGCGATACCAGGTGGGACAGAGCTGAACTTCAAATACATCGGATCCCTCTCGCACATCCAGTGCGGTTGCCGGTGACATCCCCGGCATGGGTACGACTTCCTTTACCCGTATGACCCAGGCCCTGATTTTTTCAAATTCGCGAACATCATAAAGCTTGTTATAAGGGCTACCGATCTCCCAACCCTGCATGTCGCGCTTTTCTTCAGCTGAAGCGTAAAGGAAATTGACGGTTACGGATATTAAAACAAGCGCTGCAATAGTTGTTAACCGCTTTAATTTCATTTGCATGTTGTCCTCCAGTAAGTTCACAATGTAATGTATTGATAATAAATATTATATCTATTGATGGGGCATTTGCAACCCTGAAAAGGGGCTGGTGTTTGGTTTTCAGGCTTAAATTCTATCAAATCGGGTGGTTGCGCTGCCAGAGAATCAATTTTCTTTCCCACAAAAACCCGGTACCGGCGGCGGAATTGGCTTTCGCCCCTTGAAATCATATTTCGTTAAATGCTTGATTTTCGTTCAGGCACTAATTGACAAAGGTTTTGCTAACTCTCTTTGATAATATAAAATAGGGAATCCAAATGGCGCCGGCGACCACTGTTCGCACGAAATTGATAGTTGCATCCATGTTGATTGTATTCGTGCGGATGAGGAAAAAATTAATTATAATGTAATCCGAGCCGACAAAAATAATATTGGCTATCAAAAAAAATATAAAGAGTTTGACAACGCAGCGACGCTGCTGGAAAAAAAATGCGACGATAAATATTGAAAATATAAAAAAACATATATTCCCAACCAACTCGGCAATCACCAGGGGTGCCCAGAGGGAATGATAACCGGGATCCGTCGGTGATGTGAGTGTCGCCCAGTTGTCGGAAAATATCGCCGGGATGATCTCCGTGACCAGAGAAAAAAGGGTCTGCACCGGATACAGTACCAAACCAATGGCGCAAAGAATCAGCCACCCGCCAATTTTGGGATTTGAATTTCCATCATTATGATCGGACTGTCTGACATTCATGGACGGGAGCTCGCCGGGTTAGGCGCTTAGCGCCTTGTTTCTGACAACATGTTGTCAGAAACTGAAGGTGTTCCGCCGAAGGCGGATTCAGGTTTCAGCAATTAA
>JAFDDW010000631.1 GCA_019310665.1 Deltaproteobacteria bacterium | reverse complement strand
CCCGTTTAATTAATGTTCGGCTGACCGGTCCGTCCCGGGCGGAGATTTTCTTAATGGTCATTTCGATTCCAACCGTCCGGATATCATCCAAATTAGAGGTGGTCACATCGTTCGAAGTAAAATAAGAAAAGGTCAATCCCGTTACATTCTCGACCAGGGTATCGCTCATTACCCTGGTTGTTCCGTCAGGTTTATAGAGAGACATCCTCACAATGCCATTACTGTTATCAAACTCATATTCCATATATTCCAGATCAGATAGATCGATAATGTCGTCGTCATTCGGGGTGTCCAATTCGCCATCCATATCCCGGTCGGCAGTGAACTTGATACGCTGCGGTGTCACCTCAGTAATCCCGAACTCACCGGTTCCTTCAGGATCTAACCCGGCCAATCGTATATCGCGGATCATCATGTCAAGACTGGAACGGACATTCTGCTGCAGCTTGATTTTCACGCTTTCTTTGGTGCACGTCCGTATAAAAGACATGTACAAGCTGTAAATTGATCCCAAGGTCATAGACATAATGGCCAGGGAAATAAGCAACTCAACAGCGGTGAAACCTTTTTTATCGATTTTCATATTCATACCTAGCACGCTGAGATTTAGATGCTGGTAAAAACTATAGCAAGTGCCGTGCCAAAATCGTAAATATTTTTATTTGTATTAATTTCAGCATATTAAAATGTACTAGTGTAAATTTTTATCCGGCTCGATCGTTGAATATTATGATAAAATCATAATATTTATGATAGAATCATAATTCCATCGTCAATTCCGGGTTGGGGGGTATCCTGTATTTTCGCAAAAGTCCGTAGAGGTGGGGTCTAGAAAGACCGGAATATTGAGCGGCTTTTAGAATGCTGCCGCCGCAAAGGGAGATAAGCGCCGTTAAGTATTGCTTTTCCCCGTCTTCGATATGCTTGCGGCGAAACTTCTGCCAGCTCGGCAGGGTCTTATAAGGGTTAAAAGCATTTGGTTTCGGATCTTTATCCGGTGGTTGCTTGTCAAATTGGGATCGGGCGACTTTGATACGCACATTTTGGGGTAGATGTTTGCCAAAAAAGGTGGGCTCATGCAGGGTGTTGGCCAAGGCGGCATCCAGTGTGCTGAACAATTCGCGAACGTTCCCCGGCCAGGGATAGGCCTTAAGCACTTTTATAAACTCCGGCGAAAAGCCTTTGGGTTTCAAATTTTGTGATTCGCATGCAACCTTCAGATGGCGCATGGCAAGTTCTTCAATATCATCAACCCGCTGACGCAGGGGCGGTATGTCAATCGTAATCGAGCATAGCCGGAACAATAGTTCTTCTCTGAATTGGCCCCGTTTGATCATCTCATTAAGATCGCGATTGCTTGCCGCCACCAACCGGAAATCACTTTTTGTTTCACGGGTGTCACCGATAGGATAAAAGCAGCGTTCCTGAAGCACCCGCAAAAACACCTTCTGCATGTCAAAACTCAGTTCACCGACCTCATCAAGAAAAAGCGTGCCGCCATCCGCACGTTTTATTAAACCCATTTCTGCTTTATCCGCTCCGGTAAAGGCCCCTTTGGCGTGCCCCAAAAGCAGGCTCTCTACCAGTGAATCAGGGAGTGCGCCGCAATCAACCACAACAAAGTTATTGTCGACGCGGGAACTGTTTTTGTGGATGGCGCGTGCAAACAGTTCCTTGCCGGTACCCGTCTCGCCGTTAATCAGGATATTGGAACTACTGCCGGCAGCCCGCTCAACTAATTCCAGGCAGGCGGCAATTTTATGATTGTCCCCGATAATCCCCGCCCTTTCCAGGGTCTTCAACGGCCGGCAGTCCCCCCGCTCCTTTCGATATTGCAAGGCGCGCTGAACACAGTGGGTAACCGCATCGACGCTTACAGGTTTTTGAATATAATCCCAAGCGTTGCTTTTAAAGGCTTGCTCGGCCCCTTCCGAATTAGCAAAACCGGTGATAATGATGACTTCAGGTGCGGAAGGCAAGCTCTGAATGGCAGGTAACTGGTTAAGACCATTGCCATCCGGCAGTTGGACATCAAGAAAGAGAATATCAAAATCGTCTTCGAGTAGGGCTTGCATGCCGTTTTTGATATTGACGGCATATTCGAGCGTATGTCCCATCCGCCCAATCACGCGGGACATAAATTTACCAATCGCATCTTCGTCGTCGATTACCAGTATTTTTGCCATATTTAACGAAAACCCCTTCGCCCGATAATTCAGCCAGCACCATAAAATTGTGGAATAATATCAGAGGAATGAAACCAGATAATGTTTTAAGATTCCAAAGCCGCCAACCATTAAAACTATCGGTCTTTTCTGGAAAATCTTAAGGATTACTTTTTCATAATCCGTGCCGGCCCCGAGATGTAATTCAACCGAGTTGATTTTGGTCGACGACCTGGGACGCAATAAAAAAAGGCTTGCAAGTTATTGTAATTACTTGCAAGCCTTTACAGTTCTGATGGAGGCGGCATCCGGATTTGAACCGGAGATGGCGATTTTGCAGACCGCTGCCTTACCACTTGGCTATGCCGCCAAAAAAAATGGAGCGGGAAACGGGATTTGAACCCGCGACTTCGACCTTGGCAAGGTCGCACTCTACCACTGAGTTA
>JAFDDW010000630.1 GCA_019310665.1 Deltaproteobacteria bacterium | reverse complement strand
AGCAGCCCCAGGATTTCTCCCTCTCTGAGGGTTATATTAACGTCGGAATTTGCTTTAGCCCCCTGAAATGATTTAGAAATATCTATCATCTCAAGGATTTTGATTCTTTCCATAGCGCGTTACGGGCTTTAAGTGAATGTCGAATGAAGAATGTCGAATTAAGGAATTCGGTCGTTTTTAATAAATTATCAAACGACGGAGCGTAGCGACTGCCATATTCGTCAATTGTATCGGTTTCGGGTGACGAGTTACGGGTATATATAGTTGATTGAGTTGATTGCAGGGGGTCGGTTAGTCAAATAGGCTGAAATCCTTTAACCTAATCAACTATTTAACTTATCAACTATTCAACTAATCTTGGTTACGCGTTATGGGTTGCGGTCGGCGTTAAGGGCGCTGGCACCTTAACTATGGCCGTAAAACTAACGGGGAGCTGCAGAAAGGCGAGCTCCCCGTTTTCACATAACTACCAGTTCGTCAGTTATTTCGGAATGCTGCCGGCGACATTATCCACATAATACCGAATGCTCAGCAGGTCGCCTTTGGATGCTCTCTGACCTTCTTTGATCTTGAGCTTTCCGGTATTGTCTTTAATCGGACCGGAAAACGGATCAAATACATCCGGACCTTTTTTCATCTGCTCATAACGCTTAACAACCAGGTCGTAAGCGGAGATTTTTCCGAAATCGGGCGTGTCCACCATTTTCATTTTTAATTCACCCTCAAATTTAGGGTTGATGATGTTTTCAAAGCTGCCGCCGAGAATGGCTGCTTTTTCAGCAATCAGCCACCATTCGTCGTTATTTTTCCAGGTGCCGTTATAGATATCCTGTAAAATTTTGACGTACATCACGCCCCAGTCCACCAGCTGTCCCGAAACAACGGAGTCCTTGCCGTATGGCTGCATCGGGCTATAGTGGCTGAAGGTGTAAATCTGCCGGCCCTTTTCGGTGTGCTCCTGGCCGACTTCGATGACGGCCGGTGTGTCTTCGGTAAATGCCAGCGAATCACAACCTTCGGCAATCAGGGCTTCGGAGGCTTCCCGGGCCTTGTCCGGTCCGTACCAGGCATAAATCCATTTGACATGAACTTTAGCTTTGGGATTGGTGGCTTTTATCCCCAGGGCGAAGGCATCGATATGGCGAATCAGCTCGGGAATCGGAAAGGCAGCGACATAGCCGATTTTATTAGTTTTCGTCATAGCGCCGGCCATTAAGCCATTGAGATAATAGGTCTGATACAGATCGGCGAAATAGGTGCCGACATTGGGCAACTGCTTGAACCCGGAGCAGTGCATGAATTTTTTGTCGGGGTATTTTTTTCCGGCTTTGAGGGTGTCTGCCATATAGCCGAAGCTGGTGGTAAAAACGACATCAACTTTTTCACCCTGAACGAAGCGGTCAATAATACGGGCCGAGTCTGATTCGGCAACCGATTCGATATAGACCGTTTCCAGCCAGGGGAGTTTTGATTCGGCGAACTTGCGGCCCATGTCATGGGCATGGGACCATCCGTAATCACCCACCGGACCCACGTAAATAAAACCGGCTTTCAGCTTTTTATCCCCGGCAAAGGCCATGCCGGAGGCCACAATTAAACACAGTCCGATGATGATTAAACCTTTGGCAATTCGCATGTTCTACTCCTTTCAAGTTAAGGGCTTTATCCCAATTGCTTTTGAGTCATCGAGTTTCAATATTAAGTTGAAATGGATACCGCAATATAAAGACGGACTTACAACTCACTTAAAAGTTGAAGGAAATCATCGCCTTCAACCGCTGCCATCGTATTGGTTTGGGCGCCGATCAGGTTGCCGATCCGGGCTGCTGCTCGCATGGCAGTTCGATTGTCCGGAAATTCAGCTACCGACAAAGCATCGTAGGCACCCAGCAGGCCGTAGATATGTAGAATCCGGCCCTTTTCATCGGCCACGATCTGTCTGACTTTTTCAAATCTTTCGATTCCACCCCCTTTTACGGGGCCTGAATATGTGTACAGGGTGACATAGGGTTGCATCGTAATTTCCTTTCTTAGTATGGGGTTTCTCTAATTTAAATAGGGTTTAACTGTCAAGCAAAAAGAACTGAGTCGGATTTTCAGCACGATAACAATTGCTCGAGATTATTGGTGACATCTTCACCCTATTCCCAACTCAGTGCCATTAAATTTGATTTGACTGATTCCAGGTCAATATTATAAAGACTCATAATTGAACTGTCTGGCCAGGCTTTTAGAGAAGGAAGATAAAAAAACTTTAATTCAGGTGTAGGGGGGCAATATGAATCTGGTAAAAATTGGCGACGACCGAATAGAAAAATTTGGCGACACCCGGGCCTATGTATTTGAAGACGAAGAATTTACCTCAGCACGATTGAACGAGATGGGCCGAAGGCTTGCCGGTGGTTTAAAATCGCTCGGTATCGGCCGGGGTGACCATGTGGTGGTATCGCTTTCGAATTCGCCGGAGGTTTTTGCCTGTTTCGGTGCTATCTGGCGTCTCGGGGCGGTGATCGTACCCATCATGTTTCTGCTGGGAGAGGAAGAGACCCGCTACATCCTGGATCACTCCGATGCCAAAGCGGTGATTACCAGCGTGGATCTTCTTGAAAAAATCGAAAATGCCCGCAAGGGAATCGATCATATCAAACATATCATCGTTTTAGGGGGAGAAGATCAAGGGGATCAGGTGGATTTCCACGGACTGATCGAAAAACATCCGCCGTTGCAACAGACCGAAGAGATGAATGAAGATGATGTTGCCCTGATGATTTATCCCTCCGGGACCACCGGCCGACCCAAAGGGGTGATGCTCTCCCACAACAACCTTC
>JAFDDW010000629.1 GCA_019310665.1 Deltaproteobacteria bacterium | reverse complement strand
TGATCAGGATCGGATTTACGATCTGACGCTCGCCGATGTTCAGAAAGTATGCCAGAATCTTGAAATCAGCTCCATCGGGTTTGGTACCGGTGAAAACGGTTTAAACCCGGAATATTTTCAAATTTTAGACTACCTGCACAGTCGCAATGTTAAAATGACCCTGGCCTCCAACGGCTACACCCTGTCGATTACGCCCGATGAAGAGCTCAAGTATTTTGGTGATGTGGAATTTTCAGTCGATTTTCCGGATCAAGCCCGGCAGGATAAGTTCCGGGGCGAAGGCAACTGGCAAACGGTCATGGAAGGAATCGAACGCTGCCGGGGGCTGGGAATCCGGGTGTCGATTCTGGCGGTTCTGATGAATCTCAATTATACCGATCTGGGAAGTATTGCCCGGCTGGCCGCCTCATTCGGTTCCAATTTCCGTGTCAATACCTATCAGCCCATGTACACTGACGAATTCCTGCTGAGTTTTGAGCAGTACTGGGAAGCTTACAATATCCTCTTTGATCAGAGTGAAATCATCTCGGTGACCGAGCCGCTGGTAAACACCTTTTTGGGGGTTAACGGCCTGAAGGGAACTCCCTGCGGCGGCCGGAGCATGCGGGTGACTCCCGACCGAAAGCTTAAAGCCTGTGTTTACTGGCCCGAGTCGGATCTTACCATTGACGACCTGGTGGAGAAAAAAGAGGCTATATTTGAATCCCCCCTGTTTCAACAAACCCATCAAACCCCGGAGTTTTGTTTGAGCTGTGAGCATGTTCAAAATTGCGGGGGAGGATGCGCTGCCCGACGCAAGCTGCGCGGTCACTTGGAAGATCCCGATGAATACTGCCCGATTTATCAGGGGAAAAAGATACAGCTGGCGGGGCAATCATCCTCAACGGCCAAACCGCTTCGCACCGGAAGCATTTGCACCACGATTGTAAGGGGGGTGTAATCAGTGTTATGTCCCATAAATAAAAAAATAGTAATGGATATCTAAATACAGTTGCGTGCCTAATTGAGAAAATTTCAAGCTCCAATTAACAAATAACAAACAATATCCAAATTCGAATTTCCAAAAAATCCCCCTTTGGAATGAATAATGTCGAATGAAGAATGACGAATTGTGGAGTCGCTTTGCTCCATCAATTTTAGAATTATTACAATCGAGAAGATTTTATAATAATCCTTTCGGATACGACACACTAAAAATTGATAGAATTCCTTAATTATAATCATAATTTCAAAATGTTACGATTGTTAAAACCTGAAGTGTCCAATTATTTTGTAAATATGGGATAAATCCATATTTACCACCACTTAACTAATCAACCAATCAACGATATCTAAATTATGTCAAACGTAGAACAAGATTTGAAACTTCCGAAAGTTCTCTATATTGAGACGACAAACCGCTGTAACCTCAGATGCAGGGGTTGTATTTTATATCGGGGAAACTGGGAGCCGGACCGGGATATTTCGCTGGAAGAATTAATAAGGATCACCGATCAGCTACCCGGTCTGGAACAGGTCTACCTGCATGGTATCGGAGAGCCGCTCTTAAATAAAGAGCTTCCCGAAATCATTCGGCACCTTAAAAGACGCCAAGTGTATGTACTGTTTAATTCCAACGGCATCCTTCTCGACGAACGGCGGCGCGACGGTCTCATGAACGCCGGCTTGGACGAATTGCGCATCTCGCTGGATGCCGCCTCATCGGAGGGGTACAAAAAAATCCGCAACAGCAATAACTTTGATCAAATAGTTGAAAATCTCAAATCCTTTTTATTACTTCAAAAAAAGCAATCGGCGACATTGCCGAAACTGTCGCTGTGGTTTTTGGGGACCAAGGACAATATCGCCGAGCTTCCTGGTTTTGTACAGCTGGCCGCCGAAATAGGAATCGGAGAAATATATCTCCAACGCCTGGTTTATTTCCAGGACGATGAGGGCTACGGCGTTGCCAGAGGCCACAAATCCCTGCAGGAATCAGCGGATGGGTCATCGGATCTAATAAAAAAAAGTCAGGACATGGCTGCAAGACTGGGGATCCAATTCGATGCTTCCGGTTTGGGTCAGCCGATGGAGAGCCTGCAGGCTGAAGCCAGAGCCAAATCACCGTGGCGCAATTGCTATCGACCGTTAACACTTATGTATATAACCGCCAACGGCAATGTGTTGCCATGCTGCATCTCCCCGTTCGCCACCGTTGATTATTCTTCGATTATACTGGGCAACGTGTTTGAAAACTCGCTGGCAGAAATCTGGTCGGGTTCTAAATATGAAAACTTCCGAAAACAGCATCAAACCGAAACACCACCGATAAGCTGCCGGGGATGCGGGGTTCAATGGAGTCTGTGATGGATAAAAAGTATCAAAAATTGCTCTTGGTGGTCGTTGCCAAAGCCCCGGTGCCGGGAGAGGTTAAAACGCGTCTCTGCCCCGAGTTTACGACCCAGGAGGCCACCAATCTATATCGCTGTTTTATTCAAGATAGGATAAAGGAAATTGGCAACCTCCTCACCGGTATGGATCTGGCGATCTCATATACACCGGAGGATTCCAATGAGTATTTTGCCAGGTTCCTGTCAAACGGATTTCATTTGTTTCCCCAGCGCGGTAAAGACCTGGGGGAACGCCTGAGCAATATCTTCGTGGACAAATTGGCGGGAGAATATGATGCGGTCTCAATTATCGACAGCGATACGCCCGATTTACCGCGAACCATCGTGCAGCAATCCTTCCAACTGCTGATAACAGACCAGGCCGATGCCTTATTCGCACCGTGTTACGATGGCGGCTATTATCTCGTCGGCATGCGCCAACCGCATCCGGAACTATTTCAAAAAATCCCCTGGAGCTCAGAAAAGGTATTAGCGCAAACGCTTGAAAAGGCGCATAGTCTGGGCCTTCAGACTAAACTGCTCCCCCAATGGAACGATCTGGATACCTTCCAGGATTTGCTCGAATATTATCAAAAATATCAGGACAAACCCCTTGAATCCGATTGGGCCGGTATGCAAACTTTCAAGTTTCTTTCAAACCTGAAAAGAATTACCCAAAATATCACCTATCATCGATAAATATTCTGCGCCAACAGGTTTCTTGCCGGTTTGATATAGCGCCGATCGCGACTATTGGGTGTCACACTGTAAATAATCGAAGGACTTGCTTATGACCAGGAAACCGACCTACGAGGAGTTGGAACAAAGAATCAGGGAGTTTGAGAAGGAATCTGCCAAGCGCAGGCAGGCAGAAGAGGAACTGCGGAAGAGTGAGGAGAAATATCGATCCGTCCTGGAAAACATGGAGGAAGGGTACTGGGAGGTTGATCTTCTCGGAAACTTTACGTTTTTCAATGATTCCCTATGCAATTTTTTTGGTTATTCACGTAATGAATTGCTTGGGATGAATAACCTGGAATACACAACTCCTAAAATGGCTGCCAGAATATACCGAATTTTCAATCAGGTGTATCGGAGCGGACAGCTGATCGATATAATTGATTATGAAGTCATAGCCAAAGATGGCAGCAAAGTCATATTCGAAGGGTCCGTCTCGCTTATGCGCGATAATTCGGGCCAACCAATAGGATTCCACGGTATCAATCGTGATGTGACCAAGCGCAAGCAGGTCGAGGAGGCCCTGCGGGAGAGCGAAGAAAAGCTCGCAAGATTTAAGAAAATGGAATCTTTGGGACTTTTGGCAGGGGGTGTCGCCCACGACTTGAATAACATCCTGTCAGGGATTGTCAGCTATCCAGAATTACTTTTATTGGATTTACCTGAAGAGAGTAAATTTAGAAAACCTCTTGAGACGATACAGGAGTCCGGACACAGGGCGGCCGCCGTTGTCGAAGATCTGTTAACCGTGGCAAGAGGCGTGGCCACCACAAAAGAACCTCTGAGCTTAAATGATCTGGTCGGTGACTATTTACATTCTCCTGAGTTTAATAAGCTCAAACAGTTTCATCCTGCAGTTACAATCAAGACCAACCTTGATGGCGACCTACTTAACGTGAGCGGGTCTCATGTTCATATCAGAAAGGCGGTAATGAACCTGGTGTCAAACGCCTCGGAAGCTAATGAGGATAGCGGTAATGTCACCATATCGACCATGAACCGTTATATAGACAGACCTCTAAGGGGGTATGATGATGTAAACATTGGTGAATATGTCGTTTTGTCTGTATCAGACGATGGTTCGGGAATATCATCGGATGACCTTGAGAGGATATTTGAGCCATTCTATACAAAGAAGGTCATGGGTAGAAGCGGTACCGGTTTAGGTCTGGCCGTGGTATGGAATGTTGTACAAGATCATAAAGGCTACATAGATGTGACAACTGACGGGAACGGCACAACATTTGAGCTGTTCTTTCCAATAACAAGGGAAAAAATATCGGCTAAGGATTTGGCCATAACCATTGAAGATTTCAAAGGAGACGGAGAGACGATTCTGGTTGTTGATGATGTTGAAAGCCAAAGAGATATATCCTGCAAAATGTTGGATACCTTAGGTTATAAAACTAAAGCCGTTTCCAGTGGCGAGGAGGCCGTTGAATATTTAAAGGAAAATTCTGTAGATTTAATATTGCTTGATATGATTATGGACCCAGGCATAAATGGTCGTGAGAC
>JAFDDW010000628.1 GCA_019310665.1 Deltaproteobacteria bacterium | reverse complement strand
TGTTCCAACTCCCGTACATTTCCAGGCCACGGATATGCTGTCAAAGTCCTGTTCACATCATCTGAAACACTCTCTATTCGCGTATTAAAACGCCGGTTGAACTGCTTACAAAAGTAATCGACAAGCAATGGAATGTCACCGATGCGATCACGCAAGGGAGGCAGGGGGATTTCCACGACTTTGAGACGGTAATACAGATCTTCTCGAAAATGATTTTGCCTGACTCTCTCTTTCAGATTTCGGTTGGTCGTTGCGATGATTCGAATATCAATTTTTATTGGTTTGGATTCTCCGACCCGCTCAAATTCCTTTTCTTGAATCACTCTGAGTAGCTTCAATTGTATGGCTGGAGAGATCTCACCGATTTCGTCAAGCAGGATGCTGCCGCCATCAGCCATTTCAAAACGGCCTATTTTATCTCGAACGGCACCGGTAAAAGCCCCTTTGACATGACCAAACAATTCACTTTCAAGTATGGAATCTGAAAGCGCTGAGCAATTTACTTTAACCAGGGGATTATTGGCCCGATTTGCGCTGTAGTGCAGCGCGTTGGCCACAAGTTCCTTGCCGGTGCCGCTTTCCCCGGTAACCAGAACAGTCGTATTTGAATGAGCTAAATCTTCCAGTAATTCGTAAACCTGCTGCATCTTTCCGCTTTTACCAATGATATTTTGAAACTGGCGTCGTTCTTTCAACTCACGTTCAAGATCGTTCTCTCTGGTCACATCCCTGATGACCAGAACCGCTCCGGTAAAATTATCAGATCGATCTTTAAGAGGAGAACTGGTTAAAACAACCATCTGTCGTCTGTGCTCGTCATGCCGACATTCCACCCGCACCGCCCGAACCTCTTTTTTCGTTTGCAACACCTCCCCTAAAACATTGCTGCATGCGGAGTTGCATCGGTGCGCAATTTCATCAAAGCGTTTGCCGATGATATCTCTGGATACCGGATCACATATTCGTTCAAATGAGTTATTGGCGTTCATTACTTGCATTTGAGAATCAACAGTGACAATCCCTTCCTGAACGCTGGCAAATATGGTTTCCAGATCGGAACGGTATTTCTCTTTTTCGGCCTCAATGCGATCTTTCTCCTCCAAAATGGTCCTGTACCTAAGGGCTTGGCTGGTGACTTTCAGCAGGCCGTCTTTTTCCACGGGTTTGGTCAGGTAATCATAAGCGCCCAGGCGCACAGCCTCCGAAGCGGTTTCGATACTCGGTTTTCCTGTTATCATGATAACAGGCGTCCGCATGCCTTTGGTTTTGACCTCCTTTAACACGTCCAATCCGGTATGCCCCTTCAAGACAATATCGGCGATGATCAAATCGAGCTCAATCTCAGAAATAACCTTTAAGGCTACATCATAATCTTCAGCGGTTATCACTTCATGCCCTGCCTTGGAAAGGAAGGATTTGAATGTAAACCTTAAAATCTCTTCATCCTCGATGAGCAGAATCATAACTATTACTCTCCATATTCTTCTATTGCCGCAGGCAACTCAATGATAACTTTGGCATATTCGCCTTTGACACTGTCAAAATAAAGTTCGCCCCCATGGTCTTTGATGATCGCCTGGCTGATACTTAAGCCCAGACCCGTACCCTCGCCAGGGGATTTATTTGAAAAGAAGGGGTCACAGATTCTATCTAAGATTTCGGATGATATGCCGGTACCGTGATCTAAAAAAATCATGCGCACATATGTCTTCCCGTTGAATTCCACGGCTTCCCCATTTATTTTAAGAACTTTATTTTTGTGTGCCCCGGTAAATTTTTGGTTGAGTGCATATCTCGCATTGCTAATGATGTTTAAAAATACTTGCTGAATCTGATAACCGCGCACTTTGATCTCGGGAATGTTATCAGGAATATTTACTTCCAGATCGATACCGTCTTTTCTAATCTGAGCTTCGGTCAAATCCAGTGAATCGGACAGGATGCTCTTTACATGGACCTGGTCGGGTTCCTCTTCATGATTGCGGGCAAATGATAATAGATTGCGGACGATCATGGCAATTCTGCCGCCGGCCTTCAAGATTCTCTGCGAAATTTCAATCTGCTCGCCGGATACACCCTCTTCATCCAAAAACATCTGCGCACAGTTAATAATACCATTGATAGGGTTATTGATCTCGTGGGCGACACCCGCCGCCAGTTCTCCAATGGATGCCAGCTGGCAGGCCCTGGCGGTTTCGGCTTGCAGCCGCTTTTTTTCCGTTATATCGCGATATACAACCACCACCGATTTCGCAACACCGTTTTCAGATCGGGTGGCCACACTGGCGGTGCACCAAAGATCTATGCGGGATCCGTCAGCCTTGGTAAGTTCCAGTTCATGTTCATCTCTCAATCCGTCTTTAAAGCATTTTTGAACGTTGCAGGCTTCACACGGTTCGTTACAAAGATTAAAGGCATCGAAACATTTCTTTCCGACCGGATCAGAGTGGAGCAATTCGAGAGCAATTCGGTTTGTCCATGTGATGTTCAAATCGTTGTCCAGCACGAGTATCATGTCCGGAATCGAGTTTAGAATTCCTGAGAATTTCTCTTCACTCTCCCGCAAGGCCGCATCAGCGCGCTTTCGTTCCGTGGTGGTTTTATTCTCCTTGAA
>JAFDDW010000627.1 GCA_019310665.1 Deltaproteobacteria bacterium | reverse complement strand
TACTCAATCTTGAGGTCGGCAGCAGGCTGAGCATAAACGATAATGACCTGGTGGTTTCCGGCATTCTTCAGCCGACCGGGTCCCAGGATGATCAACTGGCCTTTACCCGCATTGCCACGGCCCAAACGATCTTCGACAAGCAGGGCCAGGTTTCAATGGCCGAGGTGGCCGCCCTTTGTAAAGATTGTCCGATTGAGGAAATGGTCAGGCAGCTATCCGATGCCTTGCCCAACGCCAAAGTGATGGCCATTCAGCAGGTTGTCAAAAGCCGCATGGAGACCCTGGCCCAGTTTAAAAAGTTTTCCTACGGCATATCGGGCGTCATTCTTCTAATCGGCAGCCTGGTGGTCCTGGTGACAATGATGGGCAGCGTGCGGGAACGCACCGATGAAATCGGGATCTTTCGCGCCATCGGATTCCGCAAGCGCCACGTCATGCAAATTATTTTCACCGAGGCCGTGATTGTATCCGGGCTGGCCGGCATCCTAGGCTATTTTCTGGGCTTTGGCGCCACCAAAGCCGCGCTCGCATTTTTTAGCGATAATCATTCCGGAATGGTTCCCTTCAGTATCGAGCTGGCCGGGGGCGCCGTCATTACGGCCCTGGTCGTCGGATTGATATCCAGCGCTTATCCGGCATTGATGGCGGCCCGGCTGGATCCGAATGAAGCCCTGAGGGCATTATAATTGAATATTTTCGATTGAAGATTGAAGATTTAAGGGCCGCCTGTGGCGGATCATTTTTACAAAAGCTGTTAAAAAATGACGGAGCGAAGCGACTTCCATCAATATTCAATAGTCAATTCGAGTTTGTTTGGATTAACGGCGTTAATCAGCTCGATTTTCGAAATTAAAAATAAATCCTAGTGAGGTGAATAATGAGTTACATTGTTGCAGATAAGCTTGTTAAAAAATTCGGTAAAGGCGATGCAGCGGTTGCAGCTGTCGCTGACATCAGTTTCCAAATTGGAGAAGGGGATTTCGTTGCAATCATGGGGGAATCAGGTGCCGGCAAATCAACGCTTTTGGGAATCATGGGAGCGATGAATGTGCCCACCTCCGGAAAGTTGGTTGTTGATGACATCGACATCTACGGTTTGGGCCAGGAGCAGCGCGCAGATTTTCGCCGGGAGTTTTTGGGGTTTATTTTTCAAAGCTTTCATCTGGTGCCCTATTTGACTGTTATCGAGAATGTCATGCTGCCGCTGGCCGTCGTGAAAGCCGGCAAAAAGAAAAAGCGCCAAATGGCAGAAGAAGCGCTGGCCCAGGTCGGTCTGCTTGAAAAAGCTCGTCGCCTTCCCAATCAAATTTCAGGTGGAGAAAGCGAGAGGGTTGCGATTGCCCGGTCCATCGTCAACGAGCCGCCGATTCTGCTGGCGGATGAACCCACCGGTAATCTGGACACCAAAACGTCGCGTGAAATAATGGAATTGTTGCTCCGATTCAACCAGGAGGGCATGACCATCGTCATGGTGACCCACAGTCCGGCCTGTGCAGGTTATGCGCAGCGGATTATGAGAGTTACCGACGGTCGGTTGGCGGAAGATGATTCCAAAATAAGGAGTATAGAAAGATGGGCCAAAAAAGAAAGAAAAAGAGAGCCCCTGATCATGAAAAAAAGCACAATGATATAATTGATCTAAGTCAATGCCGTCTTATTGCAAAATAGTTTACCCTATATAAATATGGCATGATAGAATACAAAAGCCAGTCGAAAGGAGGTGAAGGCCATGACGAGATTTATGATTCCCAGAACAGCCCATTGCAGCAGCGGCTGCCATACCAGGTCCCGGGTATGACGTGAAACTGCCCTTATCTCAAATAGCCGGCTCTGATTTCCTAAAATGCAGGTTCCATAAAAATACACTAAGAACAGATATACATAGCCGTAAAACGGTCGAGATAATGTTTTCGGCATAAGCTGCACCAAACCGCAGCTCAAAGACTCCGAGTTAAACCCATTACGATGATTTGCAGCCTCTTACTCGCCGGGAACATTTGACCCCACCGACAGAACCGGGCAAGGGGATCTACGTACCACGCGATCAGTGGTTGATCCCAGAAACAGCGTCTTGACCAAACCGTGCCCTCTTATCCCCATCACGATCATGTCGATATTATTTGTCTCTGCATATCTGGCGAGCTCTTCATAAGGCTGCCCTTCCAAAAGGCTTGTCTGTGGGGTACACCAATTGCGGGCTTCTTCAGGAACCATGTCCTTGAGCTTTTGGCTGAGAAGATTACGAAAATCCGTCTGTATTTCCTGGGCTGCAGATATTTCACTTTTCATCAAGTTTGGCTGTGCCGGCGGTTCAATTACATTGGCCAGGTGCAATTCAGCCTGAAACTCCTGGGCCAGACTCAGTGCGTGATTGAGTGCCTGATCGGAATCCGGCGAGAAATCGCAGCCCACCAGGATTTTCTTCAGCTTGAATTCCGGGTCGGGGTCACTTGCAAAATCTCCCTCCGGGCTGCGCAGCACCAGCAGGGGGCAGGGCAGGGTCAACATTAAGCGCTCGGTGACCGAGCCCAGGATTAAGCGCTTGAGTCCGGACCGGCCGCGGGTTGCGGTAATCACCAGATCGATGTCTTTTTCTTCAACTGCTCTGAAGATCTCATC
>JAFDDW010000028.1 GCA_019310665.1 Deltaproteobacteria bacterium | reverse complement strand
TACGGAAATACCAGCGGTCTAAAGGCGAATCAAATTAAACGGCTTGAAAATTTTTACCGCCGTCGCATCCCGCCTGAATTTTTGCTTACCTATGAATTAGCGCGCGACCTTTGCAGGATGTCGCGTGAAATCCGCCGTCAAATTGGTATCCTGGTAAACCGCCGCAGTAAAGTCGTTTTCGTCATTGTAGGGGATCATAAAAAAATCGTCATTCCCAACACCGACGAATACCGCGCTGCGCCGGGACGTTTAAAAGGGCTGCGATGTATCCATACCCATCTGGATCATGCCGCCCTGACCGCAGATGATCTCACCGACCTGGCCTTGCTGAGGCTCGATTTGATGGCCGTGCTTTTGAGTTCCCCGGACGGGCTGCCGCAAAAAGTTCACCTCGCGCACATTATGCCCAAAAATTCAAATCAAACGCCCTATCAAATATTACCGCCGTTGAACCCCGCAAACCTGGACATCGACTGTCTGGCCCTGATCCAGGCCCTTGAGGACGAGCTGGCCCGCGTTGGCAACACATATCAAACAAATTCTGACAGCGAAAGAGCCCTGTTGGTCAGTGTGTCATCTGAGACCAAACGTCAATCCGAAGAATCAATGGCCGAACTCCGCGAACTTGCTCTGTCCGGCGGTATCGATGTTATTGGGTCGGTGATACAGCAAAAAAGTAAAGCGGATTCAAGGCTTCTGATCGGACCCGGCAAACTTCAGGATCTGGCCATATTCGCTTTGCAGGACGCTGCCACCATGATCATTTTCGATCAGGAGTTAAACCCTTCCCAGATAAAATCAATTACAGATCAAATAGAATTCAAGGTCATTGATCGCACTCAGTTGATCTTGGATATTTTTGCTCAGCGTGCCCAGACCCGGGAAGGAAAGCTACAGGTGGAGTTGGCCCAACTGAAGTATATGCTGCCTCGCTTGGTGGTAAAAAATACAGCCATGTCACGTTTAACCGGTGGAATCGGTGGTCGCGGCCCCGGTGAGACAAAGTTGGAAATTAATCGGCGCAGGGCCCGGGATCGCATTACGCGGCTGGAGAAAGCATTATTGGCGGTCAGGCAGCAACGGAATCAACAAAAAGCGAAAAGGCGCAAAAATGAGCTTCCGGTCATATCCATCATCGGGTATACCAACGCGGGCAAGTCAACCCTGCTGAACACCCTTACGAAAAGCAATGTGGTGACCGAAAGCCGACTTTTCGCAACCCTGGACCCCTCCAGCCGGCGGTTACGATTTCCCAGGGATTTTGAAGTCATTATTACCGACACGGTGGGATTTATCAGGGATTTACCCAAAGACCTCATGGCGGCCTTTCGAGCCACCCTGGAAGAACTCGAAAGTGCCGATCTTTTGCTCCATATCATTGACATCAGCAATCCCCGGTTTGAAGAACAAATTAAATCCGTAGAAAAAATCCTGGCTGACCTAAAACTTCATAAGACGCCCACCGTGAGGGTGTTGAACAAAATCGATCTGGTGGATTCGCAAACCAGCATTCGGCTGGGACGACAGTTAAAAGGCACCGCCATATCGGCCAAATCAAAATCCACGCTGCGGCCGCTGATGGAAAAACTGGAAACCATTATCGGAATGTCGAATGACGAATGACGAATGTCGAATTATGGATTTAGGATCCTTTAAACAGGTGGCTGTGACCGCCGCCGAAAAGGGCGCCCGTATACTGCAATCGCGGTTTGGCAACATATCGCGGATCCGAAAAAAAGTGGCTCAGGAAATTGTCACGGAGGCCGATACCGAATCTGAAAAAGAAATTATCGCTGTCATCCGCCGCAGCTTTCCTGATCATGAGATTCTGAGTGAAGAATGCGGGTTGATAACAGGCTCATCCGAATATAAGTGGATCATTGATCCGCTGGACGGCACGGTAAATTTTGCCCATCAAGTTCCGATTTTCTGCCTATCGATAGCCCTATCCTTTAAGGGCGCCGTCGTCCTGGGAATTATTTTAAACCCTTTGGCCGGAGAACTCTTTTCGGCGGTCAAAGGACAGGGTGCTCAGCTCAATGGGTTACCGATTCAAGTCTCTTCGATCTCCACGCTCACAGACAGCTTGCTGGTTACGGGGTTTGCGTATAATGTCAAAGAGATTTTTGACCCGGTGATCACCCGGTACGGCAACTGCTTAAAGGCCGCCCAGGGTTTGCGAAGATTGGGCTCCGCAGCGCTTGATCTTTGTTATGTAGCCTGTGGCCGTTTCGAAGGGTTCTGGGAACAAAATTTAAAACCCTGGGATACGGCTGCCGGTGCCCTGATTGCAGCAGAGGCCGGCGGACAGGTCACAACATTTTCAAATCAACCGTATTCAGGTGACCAGGATGAAATCCTGGCGACCAACGGACATATTCACAAAGAGATGCTAGAATTGTTGAAGGTTTAAGAATGGGCTTTGGCGAATTTCAAATGGGGATAGACTTTTTAGAACTTGCCAGATTCCAGCTTTTTACGGAAAAAGCCAACCTGTTTTTTTATCGAGCTGTCTTGTTTGATACCGCGCTCAATGCAGTTTATGGAATGCAGTACGGTGGCGTGATAGCGGTTAAATGATTTTCCAATGCTCTGCAATGGCGCGTCCGTATAGTGTCGCGACAGGTAAATGCCGATTTGTCTGGGCCGGACGAAATTTTGTTTACGCGAGGGCGATATAACATCTGCCAGGGAAACATTATAATATTTGCATACCAGTTTTTTGATAACATCAGTGGTGATTCGCCTGCGCTGGCGAACAATATTTTTTACGATACTTTCAGCCAGATCGAGATCAATCGGCATTCCCAACAGCGACGATTTAGCGGCAACCCCGTTAAGCCCGCTTTCAAGCTGGCGGACATCATCGGTCAGTTCTCCGGCCAGATATTGAATCACATTTTCAGGCATCCGGTAGCCGTTACTCTTAACCTTTTTTCGCAATATCCGGACCCTGGTTCTGAAGTTGGGCGGCTCGATAGTTGAAATAATCCCATAAGATAAACGCGATCTCAATTTGTCATTGAGTTTGGGGATATCAGCCGGCAGATAGCAGCTCGAAAAAATAATGCGTTTGCCGGATTCGAAAAGGGCGTCGAGGGCCAGGGCAAGTTCGATCTGGGTTCGTTCTTTGCCACTGAGGTAATGAACATCTTCCAGAAGCAAAACGTCACACTGGTTACGGTACTTTCCCTTAAATTTATCGATTTCGTCATGCCGGAAGGCCTGCACCATTTCATTGCTGAAATTCTCAGCGGTAGTGTAGTAAACCCGCTCATTGGGTAAAAGCGACAATACTTGATTGCCGATGGCCTGGGACAGATGGCTTTTGCCCATACCTGTTTGGGACAGTAAAAACAAAGCATTCTGCTGGGAGTCCTTGCGGCAGGCCAGTGCCAGGGAGGCTGAAAAGGCAAATTCATTGTTGCCCCCGACAACAAACTGATCAAACGTAAAATCTCTTCTTAAAAAATGCCCATTGCCGGGTCGGGTACTTCCGCCCGGCAACGGCAGCTGAAGATCCCCGGTGATATTTCTTTCTTTCATACCGGTATTGCTTGAGATTGTAAACTTCAACCGGCAGTCCTGTCCCCAAGATTTTTGAAGGGCGTCCCTGATCATATCACCGTAAAGGCCCTGCACCCGCTTTTTAGAAAAGAAGTTCGGGCAATTGACAACCCAGTCACCTTTGTCGGTTTGACTGACCTTCAACGGTTCGATCCACATGTTAAAACTGTGGACCGGAATGCGTTGCTTGATCGCAGATTTTACCTTTTTCCAGACAGCTTCCATAGAGCCTAACATTCTAAATCGTTTAAATAACTAAAAGATAAAATTAAAGTGTTGTGAAGTTGCCAACTGGTTTAAATTAATGAAGTTTAACGGCTGGAAGGTTTACGTTAGATTATGCACTCACCCGAAGAAAACTGGTGCCTGTTTAAGGCATCAGTCAGAAAGTGTCAAACCCGGAAAACAGGATTTTACGATTAACTATTAAGCGTTTTTGAACAATTTATAACAATCTGTTTTTATGTAAAATTTTAAGCATATGCCCGCCGAGCAGCATTATATGAAACTTTTTATGGAAGAAGATTTTTTTAAGAATTTTAAGTAGATCCATCAATTGTCTCTAGTTATCAACATTTATGACATCTTATAAAATCGCCAATTATCTTCTATTATCTTTAATTTTTAAAAATTTTATAAAAAAAAATGTTCATAACTATTTAGCTCAACAAACTGTAATCGCAACAGGCGCTTACAGGGAATTTGTTTGATATTTCTTTATGAACCCTGTAAGAAAGAATAATTTTTAGCGAAGAAAACAGGGGATATGACTTCCGAAAAAATTATCATACAGGGGGCACGGCAGCATAATCTAAAAAATATCGATGTCGAACTGCCGCGCAACAAACTCTTAGTTATCACCGGTTTATCCGGATCCGGCAAATCGACCCTTGCCTTCGACACCCTCTATGCCGAGGGCCAGCGCAGGTATGTGGAGTCCCTGTCGACCTACGCCAGGCAATTCTTAGAGCGTATGGACAAACCCGATGTGGATCTCATTGAAGGACTTTCGCCGGCCATTGCAATTGAACAAAAAAAGGCCAGTCACAATCCGCGCTCAACCGTCGGTACGGTAACCGAAATATATGACTACCTGCGATTGCTGTTTGCGCGGGTGGGAACACCCCATTGCCACCAGTGCGGACGCCCCATTTCTTCCCAGAGCATCGATCAAATCGTAGACCGGGTGATGTCACTGACCGAGGGCTCCCGGGCCATAATCCTGGCCCCGCTGGTCACCGCTCAGAAAGGAAGCCATCAAAAGCTATTCAAGCAACTGAAAAGGGAAGGATTCGCCCGTGTCCGCATCGACGGCCAAATCCTGGACATCGAAGAGGTAAATGATCTTGCCAAAACCAAAAAACACGACATTGATGTCGTGGTGGATCGTCTGATCATAAAAGATGGTATCCGCAAGCGCCTGGCAGATTCATTGGAACTGGCCCTGGCGCAATCAGGGGGTCTGGTGTCGGTGGAGATACCGGGTGGTGAAATAATCCTTTTCAGCGAAAAATCCGCCTGCCTGGCGTGCGGCATCAGTTACCCGGAGTTCACTCCGGCCAGTTTCTCTTTTAACTCTCCCCAGGGAGCATGCCCGGCCTGCGATGGTCTGGGCTGGACAACCGAGCTGGATCCTGAGCTGATCATACCCAATCCGGCGCTCTCCCTGCGCGAGGGGGCCGTCGGTGTCTGGGCCAAAAGAAACAGCATGCATTTTATTGAATTTTTGGATGCCCTAACCAAAACCTACGGTACCGATATTTATACACCTTTTAAGGATCTGCCGGAAAGTTTTCAGCACACGATATTTTATGGTTCCGGCCATAAATCGATTAACTTTTATTTTGAGCGCGGCAACCGGCGCTATACATACCAAAAACCTTTTGAAGGTGTCATCCCCAATTTAAAGCGGCGCTATCGGGAGACGGATTCCAACTATATTCGTGAAGAAATCAAACAATATATGAACTTTCGAACCTGCTCGAAATGCCGGGGTACTAAATTGAACCGGTCCAGTCGTTCGGTAAAGATCGGCGACCTGAATATTCACGAGATAACAGCCTTGCCGGTAGCCAAGTCGCGCAGTTTTTTTCTGGACTTGCGCCTGGACGGCAAAAAAGAAATCATTGCCCGCCGAATTTTGAGAGAAATCGTCGAAAGACTGGGTTTTTTGAAAAATGTCGGCCTCTCTTACCTGACCCTTGACCGATCGGCCCAGTCGCTGTCCGGCGGAGAGGGTCAACGAATTCGTCTGGCAACTCAGATCGGCTCCAAATTAACGGGGGTCCTTTATGTTCTGGACGAACCCAGCATCGGTCTTCACCAAAAAGATAATCAACAACTGCTGGCAACGCTTTTAAAAATGCGCGACCTGGGAAACACGGTCCTGGTGGTCGAACACGATGAAGAAACCATTCGCGCCGCTGATTATGTCGTCGACATGGGCCCCGGGGCGGGGGTCAACGGCGGTGAAGTGGTTTTTGCCGGTACACCCGAAAAGCTGCTGACCCATAAAACATCCCTGACCGGTCAATACCTGTCCGGACGCCGGGCAATTCAAATCCCCAGCGCCCGGCGCCAGAACCACAAGCGGCAGATTATTATAGAAGGTGCGGCCCAAAATAACTTGAAAGATATCGATGTATCCTTTCCCCTGGGATGTTTCACCTGTGTGACCGGGGTATCCGGCTCGGGCAAATCCACCCTTGTCCTTGAAACCCTTTATCCCGCATTGGTTCAACGACTTCGCCATGCCAGGATCACGGCGGGTGCCCACCGCCAGCTGCGCGGATTGGAGCATATAGATAAAGTCGTAAATATCGACCAGTCACCCATCGGGAGAACACCGCGATCAAATCCAGGAACGTACACCGGTGTGTTTTCTACCATCAGAGAACTTTTAGCCCGAACACCTGAATCCCGTATGCGGGGTTACAAGCCGGGCCGTTTCAGTTTCAATGTCAAGGGAGGCCGGTGCGAGGCCTGCCAGGGAGACGGCATCATCAAAATCGAAATGCACTTTTTACCCGATGTGTATGTCGCCTGTGATGTCTGCCACGGCCAGCGGTATAATCGTGAAACTCTGGAAATACGATACAAAGGCAAAAACATAAAAGAAGTCCTGGAAATGACCGTCAATCAAGCCACAAATTTTTTCTCCAGGATTACTAAAATAAAATCAATCCTGCAAACCCTGAAGGAAGTGGGGTTGGGATATATTCAAATCGGTCAACCGGCTACCACCCTTTCCGGCGGTGAAGCCCAGCGTGTAAAACTTTCCAAGGAACTCAGCAAAAAAGGTACCGGTAAAACCGTTTATATTCTTGACGAGCCCACCACCGGACTGCACGCCGATGATATTCGCAAGCTGCTGGAGGTACTCAATCAGCTGGTAGATACAGGCAACACCGTTATTGTCATCGAACATAATATGGATGTGATCAAAACAGCAGATCATATCATCGATTTGGGCCCGGAAGGGGGAGACGAGGGGGGCTATATCGTGGGGTGCGGAACGCCCGAGGAGATCACCGCCATTAACAATTCTTACACCGGTCAATTTCTGGGGAAAATACTGGCAACCTAGGTTCAGGGGTTCTAGGTTCAGAGGTTCAAAGGTTCAGGGTTCCAGGTTCTGGGTTCAGAGGTTCAGGGCTAATAATGGTTTCAGGTGTCGGGTGTCAGGTGTCAGGAATTCGGAAGTTGGAATGCGGAATGCGGATTAAAAGGCAAAGTGCATGGGGCATAGAGCCAAGCGTTAGAATTTTCTGAAATTTATGAATTGTCAACCTGAACGCTATGCTCTATGCGCTATGCTGCAACGCGTACCCCGTAACTCGCAACGCGCAACCCGTAACTCGTAACCCGCAACGAGAGAACTCATCCTCCAGGAAAACTGGTCACCGCCACCGCCAGGGAGTGCTTCCAGAATTCGACCATTTCAAAATCCTGGAACGAAAGCGTTTGGGGCAGGCATTGGGTAACCGAAACCGGAACAAGGGCGTTACGGACCGCATTAAACCCCAACAGGGCAACTGCATTTTTGACATCACTGACTTTGTGTGGAAATCAATAAAAAAAAGGCCGCGTCCGTCCGGCGGACACGGCCCTTTTTTAAGAGCTGATGCATCTGTTGATTTTAGTGCGAAAACAGGGCTGCAATCGCGGCGGCCTGGGGATGCGCAAAGATAAGAATCAAAGCAACGACGAGCGCATAAATACACAGCGACTCGATCAGAGCCAGTCCGATCAACATGGTAACGGTTACCTTACCTGACGATTCGGGGTTGCGGGCAATACCTTCCACAGCGGCACGCAGCCCAAGACCCTGGGCGATACCACAGCCAAAAGCTGCAATCGCTATTCCGAATCCGGCCGCCGTCACACACGCGATAAAAAACTCCAATGCTTTTGTTTCCATGTTTAAGTCTACCTCCTTTAGTTGATATGTTATTGGGCTTCTTCCGGTTACCCATTGTGAGCATTGAATATTGAAGATTGAATAATTTATAAAGACGTTTTGTAGATTATAAAACGATTCACATCCTTAATTTTAGGCATTTTAGGCATTTTAAATTTTAGGCACTTTTTATTCTAGTGGGCCTCTTCCATGGCTCCGGCAAAATACATAGTCGACAGCAAAAAGAAGACAAAGGCCTGGACCAAGGACACAAATATACCCATGGCCATGATAGGCAGCGGTGCAAAGAAGGCACCGGCCAGCATGAACAGGATGGCCAGTACCAGCTCATGACCGGTAATGTTGCCGAAAAGCCGGAAAGAAAGGGATAAAATTCTGGCCAGGTGCCCGATGATCTCAATTGGCAAAATAATCGGAATCAGCCACCATACCGGTCCCAGGAAGTGTTTGATATATTTTATGCCGTGGTACTTGATTCCGATAAAATGAGTAAACAAAAATACCGGTATGGCACAAGCGGCCGTGGTATTGATGCTGGCGGTGGGCGGGTAAAAACCGGGGACCAGTCCCAGTAAGTTACAGGTCGCAATGTAAATGAAAATGGTTGCGATAACCGGAAAGAACCAGCGGCCCTCTTCGCCGGTTACGTCCACCATAAATTCTTCCATTCCCGAGATGACGATTTCAAAGAAATTTTGCGCTTTGGTGGGAATCATTTCTATTTTGCGGGTTGCCAGGACCGCAAAAACAATCAGCAAAAGGATCACGAACCAGGAATAAATCACGTGGGGGTATGCGTGT
Organism: Deltaproteobacteria bacterium; assembly: GCA_019310665.1. Lineage (GTDB taxonomy): Bacteria > Desulfobacterota > Desulfobacteria > Desulfobacterales > JAFDCJ01 > JAFDCJ01. Next base: position 3,956 of record JAFDDW010000028.1, on the reverse strand, counting down.
GCAAAATGCCCCAACCCGATTGCCTCAAACAGCTTGACTAAAAAAAGATAGGGATGTTCCATCCTTAGACCGCCTCCTTGAAAATAAGTTTTTTAAGTTCGCATAGGGTCGCAAGCATGATACTGGAAACCACAACCGAAAGTCCGATGATAAGTCCTAAAGGATTTACAAAGTGTCCGGCAATAAGGACAAAGATAATGAAACCGCTGGCGATAAAACGCATAAAATACTTTGCGATTACAACATTATGTGAGGCAAGATGCGACGGGATCAGCGCGCTTTTTAATGTCCGCGCCAGCAGATGGAAATTCGTCGTGACCAGCAGACCGCCACAGAGAACACCCAGGGCAAAATCAAAGGGCAGGAGCAAGAAGCCCGCAATGCTGGTGATGGCACATAAAATCCAGTTGGTGCGGGTTACAAATGTGAGTATTCGTTGTTGAATTTCCACCTGCGATTTAACCCTGTGTCTGAATGCTCGAGCTGCTCAAAGCTTGCGGGCTCTTTTGATTACCCGGCCAATGTTTCTGAAACCGGCCGCAATGCCGAATCCCAGAAAAATCAATGTAAACCATGGCGTTGTATCAAATTTGCGGTCCAGGAACACCCCTATTCCAAGACCGATAAAAATAGCCAGCGCAACGGAGAGGCCGAGGCTGCTGTAATAGGCCAACTCCTTGAATGTACGGCTGGTTTCTCTCTTCATGAAACTGGCACCCTTCCCCCCTGGAAAAGGCTCGAAACCAAATCGATTTAAAGGTTCAGAACCTAACAAAGGATTGGTTGCAAGTCAATGTAAAATTCATAATTTTTCATTTACAAGACCGTCTTCGGCGCCAATATGTAAAACGGCGGCATCAAAAACAGGACCATCAAGACAAGCGTGCAAATAACGTTCAGGTTCATGGCGACTTTCAACCGCACAACCCAGGCACGCGCCCATCCCGCATGCCATCATGGTTTCAATGGAAACCTGGCAGGGTACTTGGTGTTTTTCGACGATACCGATCACGCACGCTAACATTTCCATAGGTCCGCAGGCCAAGATGATATCCGCTGGATGGTGCGCGAGGGCTTCTTCCAGGGGATGAGTTACCCGGCACTGATCCCCGGCACTGCCGTCATCCGTGGTGGTATGCACGGCCAGCCCCAGCTCGGTAAAATCATTCCGGCACAATAGGTCCGCTTTCGTTCGACCCCCAATAAATACCCGGGAATCGGAAAAATCGAAGTTATGGCCATAAAGCTGGGTGGCCAGAAATACCATCGGGGCCACACCGATACCTCCGGCCACTATATAAAGGCACTCTGCCTGACGAGGAATAATAAAACCGGACCCCAGCGGGCCCAGGATATCAACAAAATCTCCGGGCCGCTGCTGCGCCAGCATCGCGGTGGCCTTACCCACCACTTTGTATAACAACGCCAGACCCTGAATCTTTCCGCCTGATGCAATCAGATTGTGAATCGAAAACGGGCGGCGCAGCAAGGGATCGGTTTGCCCGGCAAAACCCAGCATGATAAACTGTCCGGGTTTGGCCGCCGAATAATGATTAGAACAGGTCAGACCGATTTTGTAATAATCCGGACCCACTTTTTGGTTCCACAAAACTTTTGACTGATGTTGAAACATGACGTTTCCCTTTGGAATGTCGAATGTCGATTGACGAATAACGAATTGTGGAATTCTATCTATTTTTTATAAAAAATTCGACATTCGTCATTCGCCATTTTCCTAAGTCCGATGACCGCCGCAAATCGGCCGGTGGTTTTTTCAGCACGATAGGAAAAAAACTCCTCTGTATGGCAATGGGTGCAAAGTTGACCGGATTCAATGTTTTTTTCCAGGACACCGGCCTTCATCAGCTGATCGGTACTAATGGCCCAGAAATCAAAATGATTGTTTGAGTCCCTGTAGCCCCAAAATTCTTTGGGAATCTCGGCTTTATAATTAATGAATTCTGCACAACAGGGTCCCAGGGATGGACCGATACCGACTCGGATATCTCCCGGGCGGCAGTCAAAATTCTGAATCATGACGTCAACGCTGCGGCCGATGATATTCTGGATGCTCCCCCGCCAACCACAATGCACATTGGCCACCACCTGCCGGGTGGGCTCGTACATGAGCACCGACTGGCAGTCAGCCACCTGAATGACAAGATACTTTTCAGGCTCGTCCGTTACCATGGCGTCAGCGATCAGGGGGCGGCCGGCACTAGGATTGTTTCTCATTTTTTGATCTCGACCCAGCACGGCGATCTCACTGCCGTGAACCTGCTGGATATAAGTCAGCTCCCCCTCACCCATTATCCCGGAGATAATTTCACGGTTTCTGACAACTGATTTTTCTTCATCGCCGATACCGTAACTGATATTTAAGCTTGAAAAGGGGTGCCGGCTATGACCTGAATTTCTGGTAAATACCCCGTGATCAATGTCGCAACAGTCCGCCAGGTTCTCAAACTGGTAAAAAGATGCGCCGTTGCGGGTTGTCGTAATCATCCCATCAGTCTCCCCGGTAGCGCTGTATAATTTTTTCAATAATAGCGGTGGTGGACGATTCCTCTACAAAGGATATCCGCACAATTTTTCCACCTAGGGACTTAACAGACTCCGCCCCCACAATCTCATCTTCCGTCCAATCCTCTCCTTTGACCAGCACATCCGGCTTTAGGGTCTGAATCAGTTTTAGCGGATCCGGTTCATCAAAAATAACAATAAAATTCACACAGCCAAGACTTGCCAGGACTTCGGCCCGGTGATTCTGACGGACAATCGGCCGTTTATCTCCTTTTATTATTCGCACGGAGGCATCGCTGTTCAAACCGACAACCAGCAGGTCTCCTTCAGATCTGGCATCCGCAAGATATCTGACGTGGCCAACATGCATAATATCAAAACAACCGTTGGTAAATACAATCTTTTGGCCGGATTTGCGGACCTTGCCCAGCCGGGTCACAAGGTCTTCAAGTGTCAGGATTTTTTTCGCTGTATCCATTATTCCATCCTCTGCCAAATTTAGAAGTCTAGGAATATTATCCGGTTATCTGGAAAGAGCAAGCTGTATTGGTAACTTGAACTTTTCCGGATAAGTGCCAAATACTATTTTATATTATCGACAAGACTCCCCCGTGCCGGATCACACCGCCCGGGCCAATGTCAACACATCAACCTGCTGCGCACCGCGATTTAACAACAACCGGGCACATTCATTTGCGGTTGCACCGGTGGTATACACATCATCGACTAACAGAATTCTTTTATCGACTATCTTTTCCTCACTCTTGAGATCAAAGGCATTTTTTATATTGACCGCCCGCTGGGAGCGGCCAAAAGCCGTTTGCGGTAAGGTGGGCACATCTCTAATCAGAACATCGCGTTCAATCCGAAACCGGGCCGGATCGCAAGAACGACTTGCCGCCATGGCCGGCCAATTGCGGATCAAAAGATAGGCCTGATTGAATCCCCGACTCCGCAGCCTTTTAATATGAAGCGGCACCGGCACGATAACATCAATGCTGTCTTTATCCCAAAAAAACATAAAGGAGGTCAAGAGAAGTTCACCGAGAGGCTTGGCCAGTTGAATCTTGCCCCTGTATTTAAAGCAATGGATAACCTCCGTAAAAATTGTCTCGTACACCAGCGGCGCCCGGGCAATCCTGAAATTTTTGGGAGACGTAATGCAGTCACCGCAACTGTGATCTGGCCCCTGCCGGCTCCGAAACGGCAGGCCGCAAAAGGTGCACAAAGGAGAAGCAATCACACCCAAATCCCTGATACAGTTTGGGCATAAATATGATGCCATCACCCGGTCAATATGATCCCGGAGGGATAATGCCAAAGTGTTGGGGGAGCCATCGCATCCCCTTGAGACACCGCCGCCGTCATTCGGCGGACGATAAAAGTTATTGCATACCGGGCATTTAGGTGGAAAAACCGTCTCATTGAGGATC
>JAFDDW010000626.1 GCA_019310665.1 Deltaproteobacteria bacterium | reverse complement strand
GGCCTGGAAGCAGACCGCGTCCGAATGTACAATCTTTCTTCCGGTGAGGGACCGACCTTTGCCGCCTATGCCAAAGAGATGACGGCGCACGTACGGTCGTTGGGGCCAAGCGCCTTAAACGATAAGGGCAATCCAAAAAAAAAATAGTAAAGGGAGGCAACTATGTCAGAGAATATCATAGCTCTCGGTGGTAAGAAACAAAGCATGTTGATAGACGAAGTCAAAAAACTTTTGACCGATGACGGAAATTTGAACCTGTGCCTGACATGCGGGGCCTGTTCTTCCGGATGCCCGGCCACGGGCCTGGACAACATGGATCCCAGAAAATTTTTACGCATGGCGGCCCTGGGTCTGGACGAGGAGATTTTACAGTCGGACTGGCCTTGGATGTGCACCATGTGCCAGCGCTGCGTCTATGTCTGTCCCATGAAAATTGACATTCCGCAGCTTATCTTCAATATCAGGGCTAAAAGACCCCGCGAGGAGCGCCCCAAGGGCATTCTGGGCTCCTGTGACATGGCGCTGAAAAATGACAGCTGCAGTGCCATGGGGGCCAGCCCGGAAGATTTCACCTTCGTGGTGGAAGACGTGCTGGAAGAATACCAGGAAGCACAACCCGAATTTAAAGACATGCAGGCGCCCATCGACAAGCAGGGTGCTGAATTTATTTTGAATCAGAACTCCCGCGAACCGGTCACCGAACCCGACGAAATGGTCCCGCTGTGGAAGATTTTAGATGTTGCCGGGGTTGACTGGACCTATGGTTCCAAGGGATGGGGTGGCGAAAACTACTGCATGTTTCTGGCCGACAACGAAGCCTGGGAACACATTACGCGCACGGCGGCCAAACAGGCCGATGACCTGGGCTGTAAGATCTTTCTCAACACCGAATGAGGGCACGTAACCTTCTCAGTCCTGGCAGGACTGAAAAAATTCAACATCGAGCATAACTTTGTCGTCAAGAACATCTATGAATACTATGCCAAATGGATCCGCGAGGGAAAGCTCAAGGTAAATTCCGATTGGAACAAGGACCTGAAAATTAAATTTACCGTCCAGGACCCCTGTCAGATCGTGCGCAAGACATTTGGGGAACCGATTGCCGAAGATTTGAGATTTGTGGTCAAATCGGTCGTCGGGGAAGAAAACTTTGTAGATATGACTCCCAACAGGTCCAACAATTATTGTTGCGGCGGCGGCGGCGGCTTCCTCCAGTCCGGCATGAAAGAACAGCGCCTTGAATTCGGCCGGCTCAAGGACGAACAGATAAAGAAAACCGGCGCGGATTATTGTATCGCCGGTTGCCATAATTGCCATGCCCAGATTCATGAGCTCAGTGAGCATTACGGCGGCAATTATCCCGTCGTTCACATGTGGACCCTCATCTGCCTTTCTTTAGGGATACTGGGACCGAATGAAAGGGTGTACCTGGGAGAAGACCTCCAGGATGTTTTGGTTTTTCATCCTGAGTCGGCCATGTAATTACTCCGCCCTGAAAATTAACGACAGCAGGTGTGGATAAAACATAGTTGTCTTTAAAATCTGATGAAAATATTTTGATGTTGATCCGGGCGGATTAATTAATCTACAGTTTTCGAATCAAATAGACACCGTCACGCACACTGAGCATCACCTTTTCCACCCGGTCTTCCTGCATGACCTTTTGATTGAAAGCTGCAATGGCTCTGGCATTTTCATTGGTAATTTTCTTTTTGAATATTTTATAACGCCAGAACACATTATCCACAAAAATAATGCCACCCGTATGCAAAATCCGCAAGGCTTCGTCAAAATAAATACCGTAAGAGGGTTTGTCCGCATCAATAAAGACAAAGTCTTCGCTGTTGTCCGGTATTGCTTTAAGAGACTGAAGGGCGGGGCCTAGTTTCAGTTGAATTTTTTGGCCATAAGGACTTTTCTCAAAATACCGCCGCGCAATGTCGGCATACTCCCGGCTGTTTTCACAGGTTGTCAGAATTCCATCTTCGGGCAGGGCCTCGGCCATGACCAGGGCGGAGTACCCGGTAAAGGTACCCACTTCGACGACCCGTTTGGTGTTTGAAATCTTTATCAGCATCTGGAGCAATTTGCCTTCGACTTTACCGATGCTCCAGCGGGAACGCCCGGTGATTTTTTCAGTTTCCGCTAAAAGTTCTTCCAGCAGAAGAGAAACATCGTCTGTGTGGGCATCCACATAGTTCTCAACTATTTCAGCCAGTTGTGCGTCCATGATTCGCTCCTGATTGTGTTGGGTTGCGACCCTTGTTGAAAATCAATATCCCTCATGTCATTATTGTAGGTTGGGTTGAGGGACAACACCCAACATAAATATGAGCGGGTCTTAACCCAACCTACGAATAATAAGATCTTAACCGAACCTTTTCGTGGGTTGTAGTCCCGTTATTTTTTTGAGGACTGCCCTATGGTCGTGCTGAGTTTAGGCAACTGCAGGTTAGGTGTCAAGCACCAACAAAAAGAAACAGGGCTGCTGATTTAGCTTTTACTTTGATTTTGTTTTGTAAGAAAGCAGGCCATGCTTGACACATTTCATTCTTTTTGAAATAGGTTAAAAATATGATGAAAAACAACCCGCAAAAGCGACATGATCCCGATCCGGTTTCC
>JAFDDW010000625.1 GCA_019310665.1 Deltaproteobacteria bacterium | reverse complement strand
GAGGGCATAGCGCATAGGGCAGAGGGCAAAGGGCATGGGGCAAAGGGCATGAGCAGGACTGAAGTGCCGGGGAGGAGATTTAGGGTTGAAGTTTTAACTCTATGCGCTATGCTCTATGCGCTCTGCAATTAAAAGATCGAATATTTGAGGACTTTTGAACTACAATAATTTTTGTAATCCAGATTGATCAAGGAGTTAGCGTTTATGTTTCCCTCTATTTTAATTGTTGATGATGAGCCGTCCATATTGCAAACCTTGGGCGGCCTGCTATCCGATGAAGGCTTTGAGGTAACCACGGCCGCCAATGGTTACGAGGCCCTTAAAATCATTGATACCGAATCTCCGGATCTTGTTTTGCTGGATATTTGGATGCCGGGTATTGACGGCATCGAAACTTTAAAAGAAATCAAAAAAGAAAACCCAACCATTCAGGTAATTATTATTACCGGGCACGGAACCATTGAAACCGCCGTGAACGCAACCAAGCTCGGCGCGTATGACTTGATTGAAAAACCACTGTCGATCGACAAAGTCATCGTGGCAATTAACAATGCCCTGAATTTTAGAAATCTTGAAGAAGAAAATAAATATCTGCGCAAGAAATCGCTGGAAAAAAATTCCATAAATGGAAACAGCTTCAAGACAGTAGAACTAAAAAAGAATATTGCCAAGGCCGCTCCAACCAATACCTGGATATTAATCATTGGTGAAAACGGTACCGGCAAGGAACTTGTCGCCCGGACCATACATCACCTGAGCCCGCGTGCCGACCAGGCGCTGATCGATGTCAGTTGCGCGGCCATTCCGGAGGACCTGATTGAAAGTGAATTATTCGGCCATGAGAAAGGGGTCTTTTCGGAGACGACCACCAAAAAAATCGGTAAATTCGAGTTGGCTAGCGGTGGAACAATTTTCCTGGACGAAATCGGGGACATGAGTCTTAAAACCCAGGCTAAAATATTGAGAGTGCTTCAGGAACAAAAAATCCAACGCGTTGGCGGCAGCCGGACCATTAGGGTTGATGTCAGGGTCATTGCGGCCAGTAATAAAAATCTTGAAGAAGAGATTGAAAAGGGCCGGTTCAGGGAAGATCTTTTTTACCGATTGAACGTTTTCCCCATAGAAGTGTCGCCGTTAAGGCAGCGACTGGACGATATACCCGTTCTGGTGGATACATTTTTAGAGGAGTTTGCGGTTCAAAATCGCAGCAAAAGAAAAAAGATTACTCCCGCGGCACTTGACATTCTGAGCAAATACGCCTGGCCGGGAAATGTCAGGGAGCTTAAAAATCTGGTAGAGCGTCTGGCGATAATGGTGGATACCGACGCCATTGACAGCAAAGATATACCGGCGGCCTATAACCTGGACGCCTGTTTGGAGTCCGATTCGGCCGACTCCCAACTTTTCCAAGTTGACGGCCTCCGGGAGGCTAAGCTGGCATTTGAAAAAAAATTTATCAATCTAAAACTTGTCCAGCACCAGCACAATGTCACCAGAACGGCTGAGGCCATTGGGGTCGGGCGCAGTTACTTGCATAAAAAGATCAAAAACTTTAAATAGTTTCCCTTGAGGAAATTAAATTGCGAATTATCGGCGGAGAACTTAAAGGCCGTAAGCTTCGATCGGTTAAGGGTACCAATACCAGGCCCACCGCCGATAGAACACGGGAGGCGATTTTTAATATTATTGCCTTCCAGGTTCGCGGCTCAACAGTGCTGGATCTGTTTGCCGGCACGGGAGCCTTCGGCATCGAGGCCCTTAGCCGTGGCGCCGAATCAGCCGTTTTTATCGATAGCAACAGCCAATCGATCGCCGTCCTGCGAGAAAATCTGGCTGAGCTTCCCCTTGAAAGCCCCAACCGAGTCATACGCTGGGACCTTACCAGAAACTTAAATTGTCTACATTCATTGTCGTTTACCTTCAATCTAATTTTCATGGATCCGCCTTACAACAAGAATTTAATTGCCCCCGCCCTGGAACATCTTGACGCCAGTCATTCTTTAGAAAACGGCGCTCGCATCATCGTGGAGCATTCGCACCGCGAGCCGGTCGCCCCGGATCGGCTGCCGTTTGAAATTGTCGACCGGCGCAGATACGGAAAAACTCTTGTTTCATTTTTAAATTATGTAGAAAGGAAATGACCGACATGCCCAAAATAGCCATTTATCCCGGTTCATTTGATCCCGTCACCAACGGTCATCTGGATATTATTGAAAGAGGGTTGAAACTCTTCGATAAGATTATCATTGCCATATTGACCAATCCCGGCAAGCAATTTCTGTTTACCCTCGAAGAAAGGATGCAGATGTTGGAGGTGTGCCTGAAAAAATTTCCAAATGTTAAAATTGACACATTTAATGGTCTTACGGTGGACTATGCTGCTCAGTGCAACGCCCAGGGTATATTACGGGGATTGCGCGCCCTGTCGGATTTTGAGTATGAGTTTCAGATGGCGTTGATGAATCTGGATATATACCAGTTCATCAATTATCAAGGAAGCCGCCCAGTTCGGCGGCAACATCAAAGGGATGGTGCCACCGGTAGTGGAGAAGAGAATCAAAGAGAAATATGCCCGGAACAGTTAACAGAATGAACGTCGAACCCACCGGAGGCGGACTGTAAGCATCGAACATCCAATATTGATGGCGCTACGCTTTATCTATTTTAAAACAAGCGAATCACGCTGAAGACGTGATCTAAAGACCGCAGAATACTGAACCGTAGAATTTCGAAGGGTAGATTCGCTTGGTTCAGTCTTTATTTTAAATTGACCGTTCGACACAAAAGCTCACGACAGGCAGAATACATTATTCGATGTTGGACGTTCGATGTTCGATGTTCATTTTTTAGTTAACCCCTTATATGGAACTACGCCTAAATGGCACAGCTTCTCGATGATTAAACTGGTCGCTTTTCCGCCCAGGCGCTGGCCTGACACCTGACACCTGACACCAAAATGCAGGCTTGGAAAATTCAGTTTGTGAAGTTCACCCGCATCCCTGATTAAAACCTATTTACTGCCTCCCCCTCGACCGTTCAATAACCAATACCGCCAGAAATCCCAGCATCGCCATAATGACTGCCAGAAAAAACTCCTGATCAATTGCAGTCGGCAGGATGGGGTGACCCCAGATCACATGCTCTTTGCCCCGGATTATCTGCGTTGCGATAACTTCCTTCCAGGGCCAGATTTTTTGCAGCGAACCGGTGATCAGACCGGCCAGAAACGCCAGGGTCAGGTTTTGGAACTTTGAAAGCAGATAGTTCAACACCCGTGAGAATCCCGCCAAACCGAGCAGACATCCGAAGCAAAATACAATAATGACAATCATATTTGAGACCAAAAAAGGATTTTTTAGCGTGCCGGTAATAAACTCATACTTTCCTAAAATCAACAAAATGAAGGCACCGCTTATTCCGGGCAGGATCATGGCGCAAATAGCTACAATCCCGCAGAGAAAAATAAACCACAACGTTTCAGGCGTATTGATCGGTATCAGGTTGACAATTATGGAGCCCGAAATAATTCCGGCCACAAAGCAAATAGCGGCCTTGCCAAACCAGTCGGTCACCTGTTTGCCGACGATCAGGATTGATCCCACAATAAGGCCGAAGAAAAGACTCCAGGTGGGCACTGGATGATAATGGAGAAGAAAGTTCATCAGCCGCACCAGGCTTAAAATTGCGGTTACGATTCCTAAAAAAAGAACCGCCAGAAAGCGGACATGCACCTGGGCCATGGCACCTTTGAAATCCAAGGCCAGAATTTTTTTTACAACCGTCCAATCAAAAGATCTCAAAGCGCCGATCAGGTCTGTATATATCCCGGTAATCAGGGCAATGGTTCCGCCGGAAACCCCGGGGATCACGTCGGC
>JAFDDW010000624.1 GCA_019310665.1 Deltaproteobacteria bacterium | reverse complement strand
AAACGAAGCCCGGGTTTATCAGCGGGTAACTGAAGGAGGACACAGTGTACCAGTTGATAAGATACACAGCCGCATACCTCGTACAATGGAACATATTGGCGCTGTTCTGCCGCTGGTCGACGAAGCCCGCCTATTGGATAATTCCTACCGCGATAATCCCTTCCAGCAAGTCGCCTGTGTGAAGCGAGGAAGACGTCAATGGCTGAATGACCCGCTGCCGCGTTGGGCTGAGGAAATATTAAGGGGTATTCCATGATCAATTGAGGAAGGGGACTATCCAAACGCTTTGCCTGCTTCCAGAGATATTGGGCGGAATGAGATCTAATCTTATATGGACGGCACTGAATAAAAATTAAAATCAGTCCTGGAGCCACCGATTTAATTCCATACCAATTGATCCGGTGCAGATCGATACGATCAGCATTTTAGTTTATCTCCGATAGTCGCTTTAACGAATAAATTCCATCCAAGCCCTTGATCGGTTTCGGCTTTTTTTCGCGGTTTGATTCGAATAGATTCTTAAACCGCTGGTAAATGGTAGATACAAACTCCTTTGATCCGATGATACCCGAAGACACGGCCTCTAAATATCCATAGTAAACAAAAAGATTGTCCTGTAAACAGCGATTTGTTATAGGTTCAAACTGCCTGGAATCGTCGCCGGTGGATTTACACGGTTTGTTCCGGAGGAATGGAGAAAATTTGCTATCCAAAGTTTTCAGCAGTGCGGTACTTGGAATAGACGCCTATCGGGTGGAAGTGGAAGTTGACATCACCCCGGGGCTTCCGACATACACCACGGTCGGACTGCCGGAGGCTTCTGTCAAAGAAAGCAAGGAACGGGTAAAATCGGCCATTGGCAACTCGGGCTACCGCTTTCCCGATGACCGCATTACCGTGAATCTGGCACCGGCCGCCATAAAAAAAGAGGGCACCGGCTTTGATCTGCCGATTGCCCTGGGAATACTGGCGGCAACCGGCATCATCCCCCAGGAGGTCATTTCTCAATATCTTATCCTTGGCGAGCTCTCATTAGATGGCCGTGTAAAACCGGTAAGAGGGTCCCTGCCCATGGCCCTGGCGGCCAGAGAAGCCGGTTATAAGGCCATCATGGTTCCCTTTGAAAATAGCCGTGAAGCATCGGTGGTCACCGCTATAGACGTGCTGCCGGTCAAAACCCTGTCCCAGGTGGTCGCCTTTTTAACCGGTTTTTCCCGGATAGCACCGGAAAAACCGGACATCAGCAACCTATTTGAAAAGGACGGCCGTTTTGCAGTGGACTATGCCGAAGTCATGGGCCAGGAGCATGTCAAACGGGCGCTGGAAATTGCCGCCGCCGGCGGCCATAATTTGCTGATGATCGGCCCGCCCGGATCGGGCAAAACCATGCTGGCTAAACGTTTGCCGACCATCCTGCCGCCTTTTATTTTTGAAGAAGCAATTGAGACCACTAAAATATTCAGTGTGGTGGGACTTCTGGGAAAAGAACAGGCCCTGATCACCCGGCGGCCGTTTCGTTCTCCCCATCACACCATCTCCGATGCCGGACTTATCGGCGGAGGACATATTCCCCGTCCCGGCGAGGTGAGCCTGGCGCACAACGGGGTATTATTTCTGGATGAGCTTCCCGAATTTAAAAAGCATGTGCTGGAAGTTCTGCGCCAGCCCCTGGAAGATTTAAAAGTCACCATCTCCAGGGCCTCAACTACCCTTACCTACCCGGCGAGCTTTATGCTGGTGGCCGCCATGAATCCCTGTCCCTGCGGGTACTTCTCGGACCCCAAACATGCCTGCCGCTGCACCTACCAGCAAATTCACCGCTATCGATCCAAGATATCCGGCCCGTTGTTGGACCGCATCGACATCCATGTGGAAGTGCCGGCCGTGCCTTACAAAGACCTGATGACCGAATCGACCGCCGAGCCGTCAGCCGATATCGGCCGGCGGGTGGCTGCTGCCCGCAACATTCAGGCCAAGCGGTTTTCACGGGCCAAAATCTACTGTAACGCCCAGATGAGCAGCCGTCACATGAAAACCCACTGCAAAATCGATGACGCTTCCAGAGGCTTACTGGAATCCGCCATCGACAAACTGGGACTTTCAGCCCGGGCCTTTAACCGCGTGCTGAAGATCGCCCGCACCATTGCCGATCTGGAAGCCGAACAAACTATTCAGGTGGATCACATCTCGGAGGCGATTCAATACCGCAATCTGGATCGGGGCAGTCAGTTTAAATAAACTCCAGGCTGCCGATCAGGCGTACGCAGACCTTAATAAAAGCCACCAAAGCCTTTTAGATGAGCTCACCGCCCTTAAGAAAGCAAATTGAATTGAATGAGCCTTCGGGTTCGGTAAAAACAAAGTCGCGTTGTGTTATGTTAGCGAATTTTTGACCTCATCCTGAGACTTATCTAAAGCCTCTTCCGGCTCTATTGAATCTAAAGCCTCTTCCGGCTCTATTGAATCTAAAGCCTCTTCCGGCTCTATTGAATCTTTAGCCTCTTCCGGCTCTATTGAATCTTTATCTAATTTGCGTTGTCTTTTTTGCTCTTGCTTCAGCTTCCTTGCTAATTCTTTCTTACGCTTTTTAAATGAAAAATGGGATTTCGCCATATTGTCACCTCGAAGG